>JAOPWD010000354.1 GCA_025965875.1 Pseudonocardiales bacterium | reverse complement strand
CCTGCGTCAGGTGTTCCGCAAGCTCGACATCACCTCACGCGTCGCGCTCGCCCGCCTGTCCGTCGAACGGGAACAGGCCCAGCACACCGCGTGACTTTGAAAGCCGGGGGATTCGCATGCCAATCATCTTTTTCGTCGCACTTGCCGTGCTGGCCCTCGGCAGCATCTACCGCACGGCCAGGCGCACTCAGCGCCGTGTGCCACGCGACCCACTCACCAAGGTGTTCGGAGCGCGCGAGCTGGCCGAGCTTGATTCGCATCTCGAGGACATCGCGGTGGACGAGATGCGCCGTCTTCATGCGAACGTGGTGCGCTACATCGCCGGTGGTGTCGGGCACGTGGTGGGGATCTGGGATTCGCGCCACGGCGTAGCGCTGGGGCTGTCTGACGGTCGCCGGCTGTCGCTCGGAGGGATCAGCCGGTTTACGACTCGGCTGCTGGTGAACCGCGCGGCTGAGGACAAACTGCGTCTCGCGCACGTCGAACTCGACGGCCTGACTTATCGTCTGTCACTTCGGGGCGAGGCCGGCACCATGGTCGAGATTTACGCGCGCAGGGTGAGCCTGGCACCGTGAGTGATGGATCCTCGCTGAGCTGGTCTCACGGGCCGATCAGTTGCAGGTGACTGAGCGCGCGAGCAGCGTCCATCCGCCGCCCAGGGTTGCTTTCGAGGAGGCCGCTGAGCACCTCACCCAGATAGCCGGCGTGCCGGGGCGCTGCCAACGCTGCTGACCGAGCCGATTCCAGCAGGGACATCGGCGTACCTGGATCGAACGGAAGCTGCCCCTCGATCGCCGTGTACAGAGTCACGCCGAGCGAGTAGAGATCCGACGCCGGCCCGAACTGGCCGTCGATGATCGTCTCCGGCGCCATGTAGCGAAGAC
Organism: Pseudonocardiales bacterium; assembly: GCA_025965875.1. Classification (GTDB taxonomy): domain Bacteria; phylum Actinomycetota; class Actinomycetes; order Mycobacteriales; family Jatrophihabitantaceae; genus QHCC01. The sequence continues at coordinate 5,098 of JAOPWD010000354.1, read as the reverse complement.
TGCCCGCTACCGAGCCGCGCGAACCACCCCCAGCGCTGGGAGGCGAGCTCAAGCCGAAGTCGGTCAGCACAATCCGATCACCCCCGCAGACCTGGATATTGCTGGGCTTGATGTCTCGGTGGACGAGATCGACGGCGTGGATGGCTTGCAGCGCAGGCAGCAATTGCAGCGCGATCTGGCGCACCTCGTCGACTGGCAAGCGGCCGCGCTCACGGATGATCGTCGACAGCGGCTCTCCTGGGAGCGCTTCCATGACCAGCCAGTCGCCGTCCTCGTCGAGGATGACATCGTGCACCTGGACCACGCCGGGGTGCGAGATGCGTGCCGCGGCGCGTGCCTCCCGCAATGGGCACGAGCCGCCATCACGTCGCTCGTCGCTGAACTGCTTCAGCGCCACGGGACGGTGCAAAACCTCGTCATGGGCCAGCCACACCGCTCCCATACCGCCGGTGCCGAGCAGTCTGCTGACGTGGTAGCGACCGGCGACGATCCCGGGAGCTGAGCGGCCGGTCAGGTCGACTGCGACATGGCTGGCCGGCACGAACAGGCGCTCGGCGAGTGCGTCCCACTCCAGGGTGCGTTCGTCGTCTCGGTAGTACTCGCGCGTGAGCGCGAGTGTCGTGTGGTCGGTTGTTGCTGTCACCGTGACTCTCCGGAGTGTGGCGGCTGCCGCATAGCGTGCGTGGACCGCTGATTCATTGAAGTAATCGTTGTCGGGCAACCGATGCGTCCGTATCCCACACATGGGTAGAGCCCGAACTGAATCCGTGGCGGAACTTGCGGCCGGAGCCGTCTCTACTCAGATGAGTGATGCCGCGGCCCGGCGCAGAACCACATGCTGTTCATTGAGTCGTCTGGCTCGATTGATACGAACCGAACCGCAACGCCCGGCCGCGCGGCCGGGTCGGGAGGTCGCTGATGGCGAGCCTGCCGTCAGTGACGAGCAGCGCTGAAGCCGACTGCGTTGACGCAGTGGGCGACGAGTGCGCGCCCAGAACGCGGCGACCGCGCTGGGCGAAATGGTGGCTGATCGCCTGCGGAGTCGTGGTGCTCCTCGTGGCCGCGTTGCTCAGCGCCGCAAACACCGACGGCGACAGCCGCACTGACCTGCGCCACCTCATTGACGCCGCTGGCAAGGACTTCGTTTCGCTGCGGTGGCAGTACACGTGCGTGGTCCTCGCGCTGGCCGCGCTTCACTATGTGGCGACCGCAATCGCCGCGCGTGCGGCGGCTGGGATTCCACTGCCGCTGGGCGAGACGTTGCTGGTCCAACTCGCCGCTGCCGCGGCCAACCGACTCACTCCCGCCGGGCTGGGCGCATCTGCGGTCAATGCTCGCTACTTCTCCCGACGTGGCCTGGCCATGCCCGCCGCACTGGGTGCCGTGATCGCATTGAGCGTTCTCGGCGCCGTGGCAGACCTGATCGTCCTGTCGGCTCTGGTTCTCGGCGGCCTCTGGCTCGGCCTGTCCGGAGGCTCCCAACAGATCCAACTGCTCGGCGCCCGCGTCGCGAACCTAGTCGCACCCTTGCTCTCGCCATGGCTCTGGGCCGGGCTCGGTGTGGGTGCCGTGATCGCGCTGGTCTGGAGGAGGCGCAAGCATCGCGGCCGCCCGCGCGATTGGCGCCAGCTCTGGACACCCGTCGGGGCCTTGCTTCGTCGTCCCTCATCGCTCGCGACGCTGCTCACCGCCTCTGGAGCGACGACGCTCATCCTCGCCTTCGCATTCGTGGCCAGTACCGCGATGGTCCCCGGACCGCGACCGGCCGCGAGCCTCGGTGCGCTGCTCATCGCGTTCATGGTCGGGGCCGCGGCCGGGTCGGCCGTGCCCGTCCCGGCAGGGATCGGCTCAACCGAAACAGCCCTCGCCGCCGTCCTCATCGCAATGCATGTGCCGGCAGGTCACGCGATCCAGGAAGTGCTGATCTTCCGGGTCCTCACGTTCTGGTTACCAGCGATTGTCGGGGTGCTTGCCACGCGACGGCTCAACCGACGGCACGCAATCTGAGAAGGAGCCCGTTCATGACGGCAGTTGCCACTCCGATAGCCAGCGATGAGCATCGGACTGCTCGCGCGCTGGTGGGACGAGGCGTGCCCGCACACCTCTATCCGACCGCGGCCGCGGTCATCGGCGCGATCGCGTTCCTCGTCGTGCACCCGCAGGCCGGGGATCTGTGGGCCGCTCGAGCGCGGCAGTCGGCGGCAGCACACGGTGTCGGGCTGACGTACTGGTTCTCCTGGTTCGGCGGCGGGACGACGCCGGGTGACTACTCGGTCCTGACCCCATTCGTGTCTACTTTCCTCGGGGCTGCGCTGCTCGGTGCGCTGGCTACGGTCGCGATCACGCCACTGTGCCGGCGCCTCGTGCGGGGCAGCAACTACCCGCTCGCGGCGACCTGGGTTGCGACCCTCACGGCTGGGCTCAATCTCTGGAGCGGGCGGATTCCGTTTGCCGTGGGCACGGCGACCGCCGTTGCCGCGCTCGTCGCCGTGCGCAGCCAGCGGCGAATCCTCGCCGCGGTGTGGGCAGTGGTGACGGTGCTGACCTCGCCCGTGTCCGGTGCGTTCATCGCCTTCGGCCTGGTCGGAACCCTGTTGTACAGCCGTTCGCACCGCACGATCAGCGCAACGACCATCCTCACTGCTTGTGTCAGCCTCGGTGCGGTTGGCGCGGTGTTCGGCACACCCGGTCGCTACGGCTTCAGTGCCGGGCAGGCGCTCGTCACCGAACTGGCGCTGCTGCTGTTTCTCACCAGTCGCCCACCCAAGTATCTGCGCGCGGTGATCGTCCTGTCGGTGATTGCCTGTCCGGTGCTGGTGGCGGTTCCCAACGCAATGGGTACGAATTTTGAGCGGCTCGTCTGGATCTGCCTCCCCGTGGCCGTCGTCGCCACCGCGGGAAGACGCCTACCACTAGCCGCGTGCGCCAGCGCGCTTGCCGTCCTGTGGGGTGCGCAGATCACTGCGCACGACGTGGCGGTCGCTACTTCCCCGATGTCGACCGTGTCGTACTACGCGCCGCTGGCAGCCGAACTCGACCGCATACCGGCCTTGACGACATATCGCCTCGAGGCGGTCCCGGACGGTACCCACACTGCTGCCTACGCGCTTCTCGGCCACGCCATGCTCGCCCGCGGCTACCTGACCCAGGCCGACCAGGCGCTGAACCCCGTGCTGTGGTCGCGGACAAAGCTGAACGCGCTGACCTACCGGATCTGGCTGGACAACAACGCCGTCGGCTACGTCGCGATCGGCAGGACCGCACTCAACTCCAGCCCGGAATACAACCTCGTGTCACGCGGGCGATTGCCCTACCTGACGCAGGTCTGGTCCAACGCCCACTGGACGCTGTATCGGGTTCAGAGTCCGACACCGATCGTCGGGCCACCGGCGTTCATCCGCGACGCGGACCAGTCGAACATGACCATCGACATACCCGTGGCAGGCAGGCTGCCCGTCCGTGTGCGCTGGTCGAAATTCCTCACCGTCGACGCGCCAAGTCACGCGTCCGGGGCCACCGTCACCGACGACGGGTCCGGGTGGACGATCCTCACCGCTCCCGTGCCTGGGCAATACGTCCTGCACGGATAGCCGGGTGGCCGTGTCGACCCAGTCCTCCCGCTAGCCGGTAGCGGCGGCTTCCGGCCTTCGGGTGGCCAGAACGGCCACTGGCCGTGACGACGAGAGTGCGTTCCCCCGCAAGGCTGATTACAGGTCAGTCCTGCCCTACGGAGGAGACGATGGTAAAGAACGGCGGCCCGACTCCGTCCCTGCGGCGTGAGCCGGGCATCGTGCGAGGCACCAGATGAGCGACGACATCCTGGCCCTGGCAGCGGACCCCGACGACGAGCAGCTACTGCACGGCTTCGTCGACCTTGCTGCTGAGGATGCGCACCGCGGCGTGACGTTCGCGAAGGTCGACGAGGGCCGTGCGATCGCCCGGGAGTGTGAAGCGGACTGGCTCCTGTATCACGACCCGAAGCACCCACTGACCCAAGAACAGAAAAACCTACTCGAGCAAGTCGCCGAGTGGCGTGCGGCAGGTCTGGCATGACCGCCTGGAAGCGGGTCCAGCTGCGCCACCAAATGCTGGCGACTGCCTCAGGGTGCGACCGATGAGTGCGCCAGGCCGAGGAGTCACGAGCGGCAGATCCAGATGAGCTCGCCCGACTGGACGCCGCGGGCATGGGCGCGCGCCCTGCAATGCCCAGACCACCCTGACGCCGAATGGGTAGAGGTGCTCCACAACCGCGGCCGCCGCCTGACCCTGCGCTGCCAGACGGGGCACCGGATCTACGAACGCACGACGCCACGGAGTCGGGCCGCCAGGTTTGGTCGCGTCGTTTCGGTGCTGCGGTACAGCCGGGAGTGGACACCATGACCGGAGCCCCCGCTAACCGGTAGCGGCAGTTTGCAGCCCTCGGGTAGCAAGAACGGCCACTGGCCGTGACGACGAGAGTGCCCTTCCACCGCAACGCTTGTGACATGTCCGTCGTACCCAGCCGAGTCGAGCGCAGGGGCAAGCTCGGCCCGGGATCGATCCGGTTGACGCTGCTGGCGGCGGTCGTTGTCGTGGATCAAGCGACGAAGTGGTGGGCCTGGCGGCACGCCTCCGGGACGATCATGAATTCCGGCGGTGACGTTCTGGTCGGACCCACGATCGGACGATGGTTCGCCGATCCTGTCCAGGGTGCGTTGCTGGATCTGCTGAGCGTCGGATTGTTGAGCGTCGCCTCGTGGGTCGTACTACGCCGTCGACGTTCGCTCCTGCTGCTGGTGCCGGGATCGCTGATGATCGGTGGCTGGGCCAGCAATCTGCTCGACCGGCTGGTCATGCACTACTGGACCGCCCCGGGCAGCGTGCGGGGAGTCGTCGATTTCATCCACGTCGGGCAGTACGCCTACAACGTTGCCGACCTTTTCATCATCGGTGCGACACCCCTGTTCCTAGTCGCGGTGAGCGCTCACTACCTGCGCCACTCGGTGCCGAACAGGCCGGCCAGGCATCGATTCGCGACACCGACGAGAATCCACCGGCATCGGAATCGGATCCGGGTTGCAGTTCTCGCCGCAGCAGTCGGCCTCACCGTCACCGTCGG
>JAOPWD010000348.1 GCA_025965875.1 Pseudonocardiales bacterium | reverse complement strand
AGCGCCTCGGCCACCGAGGACGCCTCGACATCGAGATAGCGGTGTTCGATGCGGCGCGTGATGCGGGACTGGTCGACATCGATGCAGATCGCGACGCCGCCGTTCATCGTCACCGCGAGCGGCTGCGCACCACCCATGCCACCGAGTCCGGCGGTGAGCGTGATCGTCCCAGCCAAGGTGCCCCCACTGAACCTCTTGGCCGCGACCGCGGCGAACGTCTCGTAGGTGCCCTGCAGGATGCCCTGGGTGCCGATGTAGATCCACGAGCCGGCGGTCATCTGCCCGTACATGGTCAGGCCGAGGTGCTCGAGGCGGCGGAACTCCTCCCAGTTGGCCCAGTCGGGCACCAGATTGGAGTTCGCGATCAGCACCCGCGGCGCCCATTCGTGCGTCTGCATGACGCCGACCGGCCGGCCGCTCTGCACCAGCAAGGTCTCGTCCAACCGCAGGTCGGTCAGGGTGCGGATGATCGCGTCGTAGCTGGGCCAGTCGCGGGCGGCCTTTCCCGTGCCGCCGTAGACGACGAGCTCCTCGGGGTGCTCCGCCACCTCGGCGTCAAGGTTGTTCTGCAGCATGCGCAGCGGCGCCTCGGTCTGCCAGCCGCGGGCGGTCAGCGCGGTGCCGCGCGGCGCGCGGATCATGCGGGCTTGGCTCATGATCGGTTCCTTCCCGCGACCTTGAGGCTGACGTCGATGTATAGCTCGACGTGACCATCAAGATCGCGCGTCATTGCAGCGGTTCGGATAGGGCTGAGTTCGCCGCATCAACAGCTGCGCCGGAGCGGACGAACTCGACGGCGGCCTCGATCTCTGGTGACAGGTGCCGGTCCGGTCCGGGTCCGGGGACGCGCTCGCGCAGCGCGGCGACGACCGCCCGGGTGGCCGGGCCCGGCTGCAGCGGGGCCCGCAGGTCCAGCGCCCGGGCGGCCGTCAACAACTCGATCGCCAACACCCGGGTGAGCGCGTCGACCGAGCGCCGCAGCTTGCGCGCGGCCGACCAGCCCATCGACACGTGGTCCTCCTGCATGGCCGAGGACGGGATGGAGTCGACGCTGGCAGGTACGGCCAGCCGCTTCAGCTCCGAGACCAGCGCCGCCTGCGTGTACTGGGCAATCATGTGCCCGGAATCGACGCCTGGATCGTCGGCGAGGAACGGCGGCAGGCCACGCGAGCGCGCGACGTCGAGCATCCGGTCGGTGCGCCGCTCGCTCATCGAGGCCACATCGGCGGCCGGGATGGCGAGGAAGTCCAGGACGTACGCGATGGGCGCGCCGTGAAAGTTGCCGTTCGACTCGACCCGGCCGTCGATGACGACAGGGTTGTCGACGGCCGAGGCCAGCTCGCAGGCCGCCACCGAGCGAGCGTGCGCCAGGGTGTCGCGTGCTGCTCCGGCCACCTGCGCGGCGCAGCGCATCGAGTAGGCGTCCTGCACGTAGACGCAGTCCGGGCCCGCGTGCGAGGCGATGATGGGCGAGTCGGCCAGCAGCGCGCGCAGGTTCGCCGCGGAGACGGCCTGCCCCACCTGCGGGCGCAGCGCCTGCAGGTCCGCGGCGAACACGGCCGCCGTCCCGAGCAGCGCCTCGACGCTCATCGCCGCCGTGATGTCGGCCGTACGCAGCAGCAGGTCGAGGTCGTGGCAGGCCAGCAGCAGTTGCCCGAGCATCCCGTCGGTGCCGTTGATGAGGGCCAGTCCCTCCTTCTCGGCGAGCGCGACCGGTTCGAGGCCGTGCGCGCGCAGGACGTCGGCGGCGGCGGCCTCGATTCCGTCGGCCCCGCGAACCGTCCCTTCGCCGATGAGCGCGAGCGCTACATGCGCCAGCGGGGCCAGATCGCCTGAGCAACCGAGTGACCCGAACTCACGCACGAGCGGCGTGATCCCGTTGTCCAGTAGGGCCGCGAGGGTGGCGGCGGTGGCCGGCCGGACGCCGGTGTGGCCGGTGGCGAGTGTCGACAGGCGCAGCAGCATCATGGCGCGCACCACCTCGCGCTCGACCTCGGGACCGGAGCCGGCGGCGTGCGAACGGATCAGTGACTGCTGCAGCAGCGCGCGCTGTTCGACGGCGATGTGCTTGGTGGCCAAGGCCCCGAAGCCCGTCGAGATGCCGTAGTGCGGTTCGACGTCGTCGGCCAGCGCATCGACGACCTTGCGCGCCGCGGCAATGGCGACCACTGCATCGGGGGCCAGCACCACCCCCGCGCCGCCCCGGGCCACGGCGACCACCTCGTCCTCCGTGAGCGGGCCGACGCCTACCGACACAGACACAGACTGCATGCCGCCACTATCGCAGCACTCGCCGTAGTAGCGGTGACCCCAACGCGCTGAGCGCTTGCGCGGATAAGGTCAGCCCATGCGTGCTGTAGTCATCACCGAGCCGGGCGAACCAGAGGTCCTCGAGGTACAAAAAGTCCCGGACCCACAGCCCAAGGCGGGCGAGGTCTTGATCAAGGTCGCCGCCACCGGCATCAACCGCGCTGACCTGCTGCAGCGTCAGGGCAACTACCCGCCGCCGCACGGAGCACCGCCGTACCTGGGCATGGAGTGCTCGGGCACCGTCGCCGAACTGGGTCAGGGCGTCACCGGGTGGAAGGTCGGCGACGAGGTCTGCGCACTGCTGGCCGGCGGCGGGTACGCCGAACTGGTCGTGGCCCCCGCCGGGCAGCTCATGCCCGTGCCCAAGGGCGTGTCCCTCGTCGAGGCGGCGGCGCTACCCGAGACCACCTGCACCGTCTGGTCGATGGTCTTCGGCGCTGCCCGGCTACAGCCCGGCGAGTCGCTGCTGGTGCACGGTGGCACGAGCGGCATCGGCACGATGGCCATCCAGATCGCGCATCAGAAGGGCTCGCGCGTGTTCGTCACAGCGGGCACGCCGCGCAAGGTCGAGTTCTGTCGCACGGTCGGGGCCGACGTCGCGATCAACTACCGCGACGAGGTGTTCGACGACCGGGTACTCAACGAGACCGGCGGGCACGGCGTGGACGTCATCCTCGACAACATGGGCGCGCTCTACCTGCCGCGCAACCTGCGGGCGTTCGCCGTCGGCGGCCGGCTCGTCGTGCTCGGCCTGCAGGGCGGCCGCAAGGGTGAGATCGACCTCGGCACGCTACTGGCCAAACGCGCGACCGTGCTCGCCGCGGGCCTGCGGGGCCGCCCGCCGGAGGAGAAGGCGAAGATTGTCGCGGACACGGTCGCCAACGTCTGGCCGCTGATCGAGTCCGGGGCCGTGCGCCCGATCATCGACCGCATCCTGACTCTCGACGACGCAACTGAGGCACACCGACTGATGGAATCCAGCGAACACATCGGCAAGGTGCTACTGCGCGTTATCTAGCGGCACTCGCTACTGAACTCAGCAGCCCGCAGCAGCACAGTCGAATGGCGCCTGAATATACCTTTCGTGGCCAATAGGCGGCAATTCGGCGGTAGCGCCGGTATGTCACAGCGCACCCGCTAAGACTAGGTGACCCGGCCGGCACGAGGGTTACGTGCCGGCCGGGGCCTTGGTGTTGGCGCGATCGGGGGGAGCGCTCCAACACCAGCTCAGGTGACCTCAGAGATTGCAGGGGAGATCGAATTGTGCGTCACCGAGGCGCGCGACGGTCGAGATATGCCGAGTGCCCGTGAAAACGTCTTCGGAACGCTGCGGCGCAATGCCCGCAGCGCAACGTACCGAATTCGGCTTCGTGACCGCACTCGCGGCACGGGCGCGTCTTGTCGTCGCCGGTGTTGAGCCACAACGCACCCAGAATGAGGATCACCAGTGCCCAGATGGAGATTACGAGCAACGCCGCAACCTCCGGACCCGCGCTGGTTCCATCAGCGCACGTCAACTTTTCCAGCACGCCGCAACCGTCGTGCCGTCGTATGGAAGTCACTGAGGCGATGAGCCAGGTGAGCATCAGTAGATTGATCGCGATGATCACGTAGGTGAAGATCCGCCAGCCGGGCAGGAAACCGAGGCGCTTTCTGTTGCGAGTCATTCGAACCCCCCGGTAGCTGCGAAATGAACTGCCACGCCCCCGAGGTCCTCACTCGAGGTGTTGTCCGCGGAATTCGCGTCGAGTGAGAAATCGACTGACCAGCTTCTGTTCAGCCGGCGAGCCTAGGCACCGGCGCCGCCGTTAAGTCGGCTCGCCACCACCTGAGCAAGATCATGACGCACGTCAGCGGAATTCGCTAGTGGAGAGTTCAATTGGTTTTTCCTGAGGAGGGGAATGTCACATGCACTGCACCGAGGGCATGCGTCTGTGCGCACGTGTCACCAGTCCAGCGGCCCGCGATGTCAATACCGCCCCTCGACGCAACCGACCAGGCGCTAACGCGTGTCAATACCAGCGTTGAAATGGTCCCTCGGTGCTCGACGCGACCGAGGAGTGCTCCGCGTTCTGTAGCGGGCGGGCGTCGCTAGAACGCCAGGCCGTGCCGTTCGACGACGGGGAATGTGGCCGGAAAGTCGAGGTCGCAGCCGTACTTGGCAGCCATCTCGGCCAACACTTCCGGCGTGGGCTCGTCGGTGAGATCACCGAAGGACTTGAACAGGTTCTCCAGGCCCGCGGGCGAGATCAACTCCAGCAACGTCGCGGGCTCGTCGGTGGCGTTCCAGAACGTGTGCCATTGTCCGCGCGGCTTGAACAACAGGTCTCCCGGTCCGGCCTCGACCTCGACGCCGTCGAGGATCGCGCCGATCCGCCCGGTCAGGACGAAGCTGTACTCGTCCTCGTCGCGGTGCCGATGCATCGGGGCAGCCAGGGCGCGCGGCTCGAAGAGGTGTTGCACCAGCGAGAAGCGGCCCTGCGTATCGCTGCCGTCGATCATGAATCGGTCACGGACACCGCCCAGCCCGGCCATGGGCGCTGTGTCGCCGGCTGCCAACAGCCGCACCGGATTGGTCTGATCGCTCATTGCTGCTCCCTCGTGGTCTGCTCGCAACTCGGACGCTAGGTCGGCGCGCGACGGCGAACCATTCCAGATTTCTGGTATCTGACGGCGGCAGAGGTGCGACGATCGAGCCGTGGACGATGTCAAGACCCGCGCGCTGGACCGAGTTGCGCGCCTGGCCGCGGAACCGAGGAGCCTCGTCAGCTTCTGGCAGGAGTGCTCCGACGCGATCGCCGGCGCGGTGCCCTACTACTCCATGCCGTGCTGGTACACCGTCGATCCGGCCTCCCTGCTCATCACCAGCCATTGGAATCCGTATATGCCGGCGATTCCTCCGGAGTGGCTGGCGGAGGAGTACTACGGCGACGACGTCAACAAGGTCGCCGACGTCGCGCGCTCGGCGAGCGGGATGTCGACGCTGCACGAAGCGACCGGTGGCGACCCGAGCAACAGCCCGCGGTGGCAGACCAACATCGAACTCGGCGGCGATCAGGAACTGATTGCGGCCTTGCGCACCGGGCGCGGCGAGGTATGGGGGGCGCTCGGGCTCTATCGCGAACCCGGCGCTGCAGTCTTCGACGAGAACGAGAAGCGATGGTTGGCCGCGGTCGTGCCGCACCTGGCCGATGGTGCTCGTCGTGCGCTGCTCGTCGGCGAGGCCACCGATCCCGAGGGACCGCACGCGCCCGGTGTGCTCGTGCTCACCGACCGCTGGGCCGTCGAATCGACGACCGCGGGCGTATCCGAACTGCTGGCCGACCTGCCCGACGGCGACGGGACCCGGCTCCCGTCCGCCGTCCTGAGCGTGGCTGGTCAGGCATTGCGTTCCGCCGAGAACGGCGAGCGTCCCGGTGAGGTGGCCATGGCCAGGGTGCTCACCCGGTCGGGGTCATGGGTTGTCCTGCACGGAGCGGCACTTCAGTCCGGTCCGAGCCGGCGGGTGGCGGTGATCATCGAGCCGGCGCACCCGGCCCGGATCGCCGCGCTGCTCATGTCGGCGTACGGACTCACGGACCGTGAGCGCGACGTCACGGGTTTGGTCCTCCAGGGCCGCTCGACGTCGGAGATCGCGGCCGACCTCGTGGTGTCGGCCCACACCGTGCAGGAGCACCTCAAGACGGTGTTCGACAAGACCGGTGTCCGCAGCCGTCGTGACCTGGTGGGCAAGGTGTTCTTCTCGCACTACGAGCCGCGGGTGCGTGACAACGAGGGCCGCGCCGGCTCAGCGAAGCCGCTGCGCGGCGGCCCGATCCCTGCGGCCGCGGGGTTGAACTGAGCGCACGGCGTTACGCGGCGAGTTGCTCCAAGGCTGTGACCAACTGGTCGATCTCGCCGAACGTGGTGTGCGGCATCAGGCCGAGGTAGGACGCGCCGCCCATCTCGTCGACGCCGAGCGCCCGCATCAGCTGCGTCATCCCGGCCGGGCCGGTCCACACCGAAACCCCGCGGCGCTGCAGGAAGTCACCCACCTGGTCGGGGCTGCGCCGTGCGACTGTGAACGCCGCGACCGGCAATCGATCGGTGGCGCTGCCGAGCACGGTCACTCCGGGCAGCGAACGCAGGCCCGCGTCGAGGTGCTCGAACAGCGCTCGCTCGTAGTCACCCGCAGCGGCGAGTGAGGCGACGAGCCGCGACCGCCGCGTCCCGGTGGCTCGCTCATCCAGTCCGGCGAGGTGGTCGACAGCTGCTGTGAGTCCGTCTAGAAGTTCGATCGGCAACGGGCCCAGTTCGAAGCGCTGGGGCACCGGAAGCGCGAGCTCGCCCTCCATCTCCAGCAGCAGTCCGGGGCGGGCGGCGATCGCAGCGACAGTAGGGCCGCCGAAGCTTGCAGCGGATACCGCGATCAGGTCGGCGCCGAGCGCGGCGAGATCCAGGGGCATGTGCGGCAGCGCGGCGCCGGCGTCGACGATGACCAGCGCACCGTGCCGGTGCGCCAGGTCGGCGATCGCCCGGACGTTGGGCACCGTGCCTGTTGCCGGATTGCCAAGCGGGACGGTGACGATCCGGGTGCGCGCAGTGATCAGCTGCTCGTACTGCCAGGTCGGCAGCTCGCCCGTCTCGAGGTCGACCTCGGCCCACCGCACGATGACTCCCGGCGCACGGGCCACCCGCAGCCACGGCTGCAGGTTCACGTCGGCGTCCAGGCGCGAGACGACGATCTCGTCGCCCAACTGCCAGTCGACAGACAGCAGTTCGGCGAAGCGCGGCATGAGCGTGGCCAGGCTGTCACCGAGGACGACGGAGTCCGGGGTGGCGCCGACCAGGTCAGCCACCGCCCGCCGGGCGTGCAAGACCGATGTCGCGGTGCGGTTCGATCGGGGCGAGCGAGAGCCCGGCTGAGCGGGCGAGGAGCGCAGGGTGGCGATGATTGCGCGGATGACTGATTCGGGCTGCAGGGCGCTGAAACAACCGTCCAGATGGGCAGTTCCGGCGCCGACTGTGGGGTACAGCCCACGGACGCGTGCAACGTCGAAACTCATCACCTGCATTGATGCTCTGCTTCCGTGGTACTTCTAGGCGGCCGTGGGTCAGACTAGTCGGGTGACCGAATCTTCCGAGAACCCCACAGACCACTCATCCAGTCCCGTCGACGAGTCGGCGGCTGACGTCGTTGGCGACGCCGAACCCGGTCGAGATGCCGGTGACGATACTGACATTACGGGCATGGTCGAGCAACCCGCCAAGGTCATGAGAATTGGCACGATGATCAAGCAGTTGCTCGAGGAAGTCCGGGCCGCACCGCTGGACGAGGCGGGCCGGCACCGCCTGCGTGAGATCCATGAATCCTCCATCCGCGAGCTCGAGCAGGGCCTGGCCCCGGAGCTGCGCGAGGAGCTCGATCGGCTGACCCTGCCGTTCGGGACGGGCGTGCCGTCCGAGGCCGAATTGCGCATCGCTCAGGCACAGCTGGTCGGCTGGCTCGAAGGTCTGTTCCACGGCATTCAGACCGCGCTGTTCGCGCAGCAGATGGCGGCGCGCCAGCAGCTCGAGCTGATGCGCGGACGGGCGCTGCCGGGCGCACCGGGTGAGCAGGTGATCGTCGGCCCGGGCGGGCAGATCCTGATGCCGCCCGGTGCGCAGTTCGGTCGCGGCGGCCCGGACCGCGACGACAGCGGGGGCACCGGCCAGTACCTGTGACTCTTCCGCCGGGCGTGTCCCGCGGTCTCCCCAGCTCGCCGGCGCTCGGGGAGATCCCTCGCGCCACTCGAGTGAACTTCGTGCGGGACTTCGTCGACACACGCCTGCCCGGCCAGCTCGCCCTTGTCACGTTGGACGAATCCGGTGCGCGGCAGGAGTGGACGTTCGGCCAGCTCACGGCAGCTGCGGGGTCCTTGGCTGCCGCGTTCGCCGCGCACGGGGTCGGGCGCGGCTCGGTGGTGCTCACGCTCGTCGGCAACCGGGTCGAGTACGCGCTGAGCATCCTGGCCTGCCTGCGCATCGGCGCGGCTACGTTGCCGTGCAGCGAGCAGTTGCGGCCCAAGGACCTGGCACTTCGCGTGGCTCGCGCTCGTCCCGCCCTGATCGTCTGTGACGAACGCAACCGCGCGGCGATGGAAGCGGCGGCACCCGACTGCCCGGTGATCTGGGTGCCCGACGCTGCCCTGTTCGCGGATCGTGAGCCGCCGCTGTTTGCCGACCTCGGTCCGCTGGATCCGGCGTTCGTGCTGTTCACGTCCGGGACGAGCGGCCAGCCGAAGCTGGTCACCCACGGTCAGCGCTACGTGTGGGGGCAGCGGGTGCAGGCGACGCACTGGCTGGCCGCGGCGCCGGGCGAGCTCGTCTGGTCGACGGCCGCGCCGGGCTGGTCGAAGTCCGCGCGCAACACCTTCATCGCGCCGTGGTTGTGCGGCGCCGTGGCGTTGCTGCAGGACCGGCGCTTCGACCCAGGAGAGCGGCTGGGGACGATCCGCCGCGAGGGCGTGCAGGTGCTGTGCATGGCGCCTACTGAGTACCGGCTGATCGCAGCCCACAGCCCGGTCGGCGCGCTGCCGTCGTTGCGGCGGTTGGTGACCGCGGGCGAGGCGCTCGGCGGCGCGGCGCTTGAAGCGTGGCGGGGGCAGACTGGGCTCGATATCGCCGACGGCTACGGGCAGACCGAGACTGGGCACCTCGCTGGGGTGCGCCCCGGGGATCGGCCGCCGCCTGGGTCGATGGGGCGGCCGCTGCCGGGCGTCCGGACTTCGATCGTCGACGGCGAGCTGGTCGTCGATCCGGCGACGATTCCGTCGTTCTTCCTTGGCTATGACGGCGCGCCCGCGCCCGAGGGGATGTGGCACACCGGTGATCAGGTGCGCCAGGACGACGACGGCTGGCTGTTCTTCGAGGCGCGGGATGACGACGTCATCGTCAGCGCGGGATATCGCATCGGGCCGGCCGAGGTGGAGTCGACGCTGCTCGGGCACCCTGCCGTGGGCGAGGTCGCGGTGATAGGCGTGCCCGACGCCGAGCGTGGGCAGGTCGTGGCCGCGATCGTCGTGCTGCGCGATGGCTTCGGGCCCTCCGACGCATTGGCCCTCGACTTACAGAGCTACGCCAAGGCCGAGACGGCGCCGTACAAGTACCCGCGTGTGGTGCGTTTCGTCGACGCGCTGCCCAAGACGACGACCGGCAAGATCCACAGAGCCGCCTTGCGCGAGGGCTGACCTCGTCCTCTCGTGACGGGGCCTGGACCTCAGGCCACCACGTCACCGACTACACCATCACCCGAAGAACGAGGGTCACCCTCGGTGGATAAATCTAGAGTCGATCAGTTCGCCGACCTTCTCGTATCCGATCCCTTCGTACATCCGGGTCTCGCCGGGCCTTCGGTCTGGAGATAGGGCGTGACGCCGCGGGCCAGCGCGGCGCGCGACAAGGCGGCGGCGACGGCGGAGCCGAGTCCGCGGCGGCGTTGGTCGGCTGCGACGGCGATGGCGTAGATCTCGGCCAGCGCCCCGCGAGGCGCGCCGAGCACACCGCCGGCTACGGCGACGCCAGCGGAGTCCCAGGCCGCGACGACCGCGCCGCCGGCCGCGAGCGTCCTGCGCAGACGGGCGACGTCGGCGTCACTCACACCCTGCTCGCCGTAGGCCACGTTCTGCATGGCGGCCAGCGCGCGCAGCCGCTCGTCCTCAACTGGCTCGTCGAGAGTGACGCCGGCGATGACCGGCGGCTCTCGCAGGGCCGACGCATCAGGCAGCGCGAGCAGGGACAGCCGGTTCTCGATGACGAACCCGGCCGCGGCCAGCGCCTGCTCGAGGACCGGTTGCGGAGCCGCGAACTCCAACCGCGGCAATCGGTCGACGGACCTGAAGTACTCACGTAACGCCGCGAGGTCGGCGGCGGTCGGTGCCGCGTCGTCGTCCGGAACGGCAAAGTTGCGGAACGGGCCGGTGGCGTCCGCGTCGATGGTCACCAGGAACGGGCCGACCCGTTCGGCACCGTCGGCGATCGCCGCGCGCAGCGCAGTCTGGATTGCTGGAACGTCCGTGGAATCGTTCATCGTCGCGAAGGCTAACCGCATCGGCGTCGCGGCAGCCACCGATTGGCTCCGCCGCAGGGCTCGCTTGCCGACGACGAACAGATCGCCGCAAGCGGCGAGACGATGCGGCGCGACGAGTCGAGCAACCGCTCAGGATGCGAGCAGGGTCTCGATCAGAACGGCCACGGCGTCGTCGTCGTTGGTACCGAGCACCTTGTCGGCGGCGGCGAGCGCTGCTGGATGAGCGTTGGCCACTGCGTAGGACGCCCCGGCCCACTGCAGCATCGGCACGTCGTTGGGCATGTCGCCGATCGCAGCCACCTCGTCGGGCAGGATGCCGTGCGACGCGGCGAGCTCGGCCAGGCCGCTCGCCTTGGTGACGCCGGGTGCGGCGATCTCGAGCAGGCCGAAGCTGGACGAATGCGTGACGGTCGCGCGCCCGGCCAACAGGATGTCGGCCGACGCGAGGAACTCGTCGACGTCTGCCCCGTGGTCCTTGGCCAGCAACTTGACGCCGGGGCGGCTGATGATGGTCGCCAGATCTGCCACCACTGGTGGCGCGATGGGGCGCCCCTGACGGTCGGCAATCGGGTTGATCGCCCAGTCGTGCACGTAGCCGGGTTCGGCGCCGAAGCTCTCGCCGTACTCGACGGCGAACTGCACCTCGGGATAGGCGGCGCGCAGGTCGGCCGTCAGGGTCGCGAGGGCGTCGGGCGACAGCGGATGACTCGCGATGATCTGTTCGGTCGCCAGGTCGTAGAGCACGGCGCCGTTCGCGGCGACGGCCACGCCCAGGTGCTCGGTCGCCTCGGCGATCTCGTCCAGCCAGCGCGGCGGACGGCCGGTAACGAAGGCGACGAGTAATCCGGCATCGACGGCGGCACGCAGGGCGGCCCGGCTGCGCGGCGAGACGGTTCCGTCGCTGTGCAGCAGCGTGCCGTCCAGGTCGCTGGCGAGCATGCGGATGGTCACGGAGCGGTGAGCACCTCGCGGCCACCGAGCCATGGGCGCAGCGCGGCCGGGACATAGACCGAACCGTCGGGCTGCTGATGGTGATCGAGCAGGCAGGCGATCGTGCGCGCGACAGCGACCAGCGTCCCGTTGAGCGTCGCCACCGGACCGATGCCCTGCGGACCACGCGCTCGGATGTTAAGCCGGCGCGATTGGTAGGTGCTGCAGTTCGACGTGGACGTCAGCTCGCGGTAGGCACGCTGCGACGGGAACCAGGCTTCGATGTCGAACTTGCGGACCGCCGACGAGCCGAGATCGCCGGCCGCGACGTCGATCACGCGGTACGCCAGCTCGAGCTTGTCCATGAACTCGCGCTCCCACGCGAGCAGCCGCCGGTGCTCGTCGACCGCGTCGTCCACGCCGATGTAGGAGAACATCTCGACCTTGTCGAACCAATGCACCCGGATGATGCCGCGGGTGTCCTTGCCGTACGAGCCGGCTTCGCGCCGGTAGCAGGACGAGAAGCCGGCGTAGCGCAGTGGCAGGTCCTTGACGTCGAGGATCTCGTTGGAGTGGTAGCCGGCCAGCGGGACCTCGGACGTGCCGACGAGGTAGAGGTCGTCGTTCTCGAGCTTGTACACCTCGGCGGCGTGCGCGCCGAGGAACCCGGTACCCAGCATGATGTCCGGCTTGACCAGAGCGGGCGCGATGACCGGGACGAAGCCGGCCTCCGTCGCCTGCGCCATGGCCAGGTTGACCAGGGCGAGTTCGAGCTGCGCGCCGATGCCGGTCAGGAAGTAGAAGCGTGGCCCGCTGACCTTGACGCCGCGCTCGGTGTCGATGGCTTTGAGTGCGGCACCGATCTCGGTGTGGTCCTTGGGGGCGTCGATGACGGGCGGCGTGCCAACCGTGTCGAGGAGCACGAAGTCGTCCTCGCCGCCGGGCGGGACGCCCTCCTCGACCACGTTCGGAACGGCCAGGTGCGCTTCCCGCAACGCGGCGTCGGCGGCAGCCTCGTCCGCTTCTGCCGCCTTGACCTCGTCGGCGAGATGCTTGGCGCGGGCGAGGACGGCGGGCCGCTCCTCGGGGCTGGCCTTCGCGACGGAGCGGCTGAGCGTCTTCTGCTCGCCGCGCAACGAGTCCGCCCGGGCCACCGCAGCGCGGCGGATGTCGAACGCGGCGAGCAGCACATCGACAAGGGATTCGTCCTCGCCGCGGACGCGTTGCGAGGCGCGAACTCGGTCGGGGTCGTCGCGCAGCAGCCGGAGGTCGATCACCTGCCCAGGCTACTGAGCATGCTTGTGGCTTTCCCGGGCGGTTATCCACAGCCGCGGCCGTGCCCGCCACGCGGACGTGGTGATCGCCCTAAGCTCGGCGCTCGACCGGATTGATCGGGGGTGGGTGCTTTGCCCGGATTCGACGTGATGCCCGGGGAGCTGCAGGCAGCCTCGGCGCAGCTCAGTCAGGTGGGCGCGCAGGCGCGATCGGAGCTCGCGCGGCTCGGCGCCGAGGCTGGGGCGCTGCTCGACGGCGGGTGGCACGGGCAGGCGGCGGTCGCGTTCGAGCGCGGCTGGGCGCGGTGGTTCGCCGGGGCCACCGAGGTCCTGGACGCGCTCGACGCGATGGCGCGGCTGCTGGGTATGACGGGGTCGGGCTACGACGCCGCCGCTGAAGACTCGATGCAGGTAGTCACCGGTGTAGGTGGGCAGCTCTGATGCCGGGGTTCGTCGTCGATCTCGAGATGTTGCAGGACGTCATCGACCGGATGTCAGGGTTCGAGCGCAGCCTCGCGGAACGGCTCGACGACATCGACGCTCGGGTCGGGCGGCTGCACGCCACGTGGTCGGGGGACGCGGCCGCTGAGCACCGGCTGGCCCATCGGCAGTGGCTGGCCGGCGCGCAGCAGATGCACGCAGCGATCGCGACACTGCGCCGGATCGGTGCCACTGCACATGCCAACTACGCCGCGGCGATCGCGGCCAATCGCGCGATGTGGGGCTGAGCGTTGGGTCCTCGGCTGGCCGTCGATCCCGTCAGCTACGACGCGGCGAGTCTGGCGTTCGGCACCGAGATCGCGGGACGGGTCTCGCGGGCGGGGCGTGGTCTGCTCGACGAACTGGCCGCCTGTGTGGCCATGGCGGGTGCGGATCCGGCGGGCCGTTCGTGGGCTGGGGCGTATGACGATGCGGCGGCTCTTACGGCCGGTGTCACTTCTGACGTGGTCAATGGCTGCTACCAGTTGGCGGCGCTGCTACAGCAGACCGGCTTCAACTATGGCCGAGCCGAGTCGTGGTCGACGCCCGGCTCGATCGAGCGGCTGCCCGACCGGGTGACTTATGCGGGGTGCTCGGTTGCCCTGAACCGTCCGCCGAGCGCGGCCGGCGGCACGCTGCCGGTGCCGTCGAATTGGTGGCTGATCGAGCACGCGGTCGGCTATGCGTGGCCGGGCGGCCATCAGGACAGGTTGCGGGCGGCGGCCGCGGCCTGGACCGGTGCTGCGGTGGCGATCGGGGACGCGACGCTTTTCGTGCAGGACGCCCTCGAATGCATCGCGTCGCAGGTGACGCCCGAGGTCGACGACGCGATGACCGTGTGCCGGGCGATGGACCAGCATTTGTGGGAACTGGCCGCGGCCTACCGCAGCCTGGCTGGTGCGTGCTCGGACTTCGCCGGCCATATCGACAGGGCACATTCGGACGTCGAGCACGAGCTGATCAGCCTGGTCGAATGGACGGCCGGGATCCAGGTCGTCGGGGGGCTGTTCGCGTTCTTTTCCGCTGGCCTGAGCGAGGCCGCGGCCCAGTTGGCGCAGGCGGAACGCATTGCCGCCACCGCGGCGAAGGTGCGCAGCATCATCGCCCGCCTCGTCGAGATGGCCGGCGTGGTCGCGGAGTCGATCTCCGCCGGCACGGCCCGAGTGGTCCAGGTAAGCCGCAACCTCAAGGGCCTCCTGGGGACCCGGCTCAGCGCCGCAGCCGTCGAAAAGGCCCGCGGACTCCCCGAGGTTCTCGCGACCGCCGAGAAACGAGCCCAAGAACATCTCGTCGCCGCCGCCCAAGCCGCGAAGACCCCGAAACTCTCGATGTCGCGTCGGCAGATTGAGGACAAGTTCAAGCACGCACCGGCGTTTGGCGTCATCGCGCCGAAGGGTGCTGCCGGCTACGACGACTTCGCTGCCACCATCGAGCGCTTTGTCAATGACCCATCAACCACGAGGGTGTTCGGTGAGTATCACAAGATGCCGGCAGTGTTGAACTACAACGCGACGACGAGGCTGGTGGTCATTCAGTTGCCCGACGGAACGTTCGTCAGCGGTTGGCGAATGAGCGAAGATCAACTCTGGAACGTCGTGGAACGGAGGAGTCTAGGAGGTGGATGAGCCAATGAGCAGTCTCCGTGGAGCTCTGCAGCCGTATCTCCGACTAATGGACA
>JAOPWD010000307.1 GCA_025965875.1 Pseudonocardiales bacterium | reverse complement strand
GCGGCGGCCCGCAATCCACGACCCGGATCACAGGCACCGCCGCGCCACCTTCGCCACCCGGTCCTCGAGCCGCGCCCTCGTCACAGCTCTTTGTTCCGACACCGTTGTAGGCACCATCTCCGGCTGTGGCGCCCGTGTTATCTCTGCAGCCAGTCGACGCCAAGGCTGTTGCCGAAGCAGTTGATACCGCCGTCGCGAACGTGATCAGCAGGACTAGACAGCCGAGCGCATTTTTCACGACGGCGCCCCGACCTCGACGATGCGCCAACGTCCGGATGACCAGGACACAAACACCAACGAGATGTCATTTCTGACATCGGGAGCGGATGTGATGGGCGCACCCGATCGATGGACAAGCACAACCGGTTGCTCGTCTACACCGACCTGCACGACGAAGTCGGAGGCGACCTTGAATGTTCCAGTAACCAGCTTCGCCGACACGAGGGAAATTCGACCGCCGCGGACGTACCCCCCTTCCTCGCGCAATTTGTTCAGCCCGCTGATCGCCCTGCCACACGCCTGACACGATGGCGAGCTGATCTCCTGCACGAGATACGGATCGGTCGTCGCTGTACTCCAGTCGAGTGCAGTGAAGTAGTAGCTGGCGAAATTGAGGGCGCCGGCTGAGGTGTGTCGCTTGGCTACGTCGCTCAGGACGGGCGGTTTCTCGCCTGGTCGGACGCCTGGGCCGGTGCTCAGCGGCCCCGTCGACACGATGGACGGGGCTGTGGTCGGCGGGCTGGTTGCGGGTGTCGAGGTGGATGGTTTGGGCGAACCGCCATCGCCGCCGCACGCCGCGGCGAGCATGGCCAGAATTGCCACGATCCCCACAAACCGGATCCGCACCCCAGAATCGTGCCAGACCTCGCAGCCCGGCGATAGCGCTACCTCCGGCCTGTGGATAAAGACCCCACCCGCCATCCACAGCGCGTGTGGATGGTGTTTCCCCGCTGTTGGCCGCGCGAGGGCAGATCTTCCCCGCCGGTGACCGTTTTAGCGGACTGAAACCGGTTACGACCCGGAAGAGTGGACCCTGACCGGTCACCACCGCGGAAATGTGGACGCAGCCGGTCACCAGCGTGAAAACTGCATCCACCTCAAAGGCAACGCGCCTGGCTAGCCGCGGTCGCGTATGTAGGCCAGCTGGGCGCGCACTGAGAGCTCGGCCGCCCACCACACCGCCTCGTCGACATCGGCGTAGACCCGCTCAACAATGGCCCGCGGCGAGGCGTCCGCACCCAGGTCGGCCAATGCGGCGCGCACCTGCTCCAGCCGCTGCTGACGGTGGGCCAGATACGCAGCCGCCGCCGAGCCCGCATGCGGCAGTTCCGGCCCGTGCCCGGTCAGCACGGTCGCGTCCCCCAGCTCTTCCAGCCGGCGCAGCGACGCCAGGTACTCCCCCAGATCCCCGTCGGGATAGGCCACCACCGTCGTCCCCTGGCCCAGGATCGTGTCCCCAGTGAGCACAGCCGCCGTCCCAGGCCCCGCGGAGAGCACGAACGACAGCGAGTCCGACGAGTGCCCCGGGGTCGCCCACACCCGCAACTCGACCCCGGCGGCCGCGACGACGTCCCCCTCGACCAGCCCTTCGCCACCGAGCCGATGCAATGGATCGAGTGAACGCACCGCAGCCCCGGTCAGCTCATGCAGCCGCCGCGCGCCGCCGCTGTGGTCGTCGTGGCCGTGCGTCAGCAGGATCGTCGCGACCTGGCCCGCAGCCGTCGCGACCGCCGACAGGTGCGTCACGTCGTCCGGCCCGGGATCGACGACGATCGCATCCGTTGAGTCCGGCGCCCGCAACAGCCACGTGTTGGTACCCGTCAGCGTCATCGGACCCGGGTTCGCCGCCAGAACAACAGAGGCGAGCGGCGTCACCGCCCGCGGCGTCTCGTAGGCCAGCTCGGTCACGGGAGCATCGACCTCGGAATCGACACCGACGAGCCGTCGGGCAGGTCGGCGAACACCTCGCCCTCGTCCGTGACCCGGATGTGCGGACGCACCGGGTCGAGCGAGCGCACCTCGGCCGCCGCGAGTGCGGACGCGACGGTGGGGTGCGCGACCAGCGAGGCCAGCGTCTCCAAGGTCGGCGGCAGCATGATGCGGTCCCCACGCTGCGCCTGCTCGAGCGCGTCGCCGACGCCGACCCACGCGGCCGCGGACGACTCGCTGGTGACGTCCTGCGCCTCGGCACCCGGCGGCAGCGCGCCGACGAAGAACCGGGTGTCGTAGCGGCGCGTCTCACCAGCCGGCGTCACCCACCGGGCCCATGGCTGCAACCCGTCGGCATCGACGCTGAGGCCGTGCGAGCGCAGCAGATCGCCGAACGCGAGCCGGCCGTCCTCCACATCGGCCCGCAGCTCCGACAGGTCGGCAGCAGGTACGGATAGCAGCACCCCGGTCTCCTCGAACGTCTCGCGCACCGCGGCGCCGAGCAGCGCCCGCGCCATCGGCTCGTCGCAGCCGAACCGGCCGGCCACCTCGGTGTACGCCGAGCCCGAGAACGGCAGGTCGGCATCACGCCCATCGACCCGCCCGCCGGGAAACACCGTGACGCCGGCCGCGAACACCATCTGGGTGACGCGGGTCAGCAACCACGCCTCGATCCCGGCCACGCCGTCGCGCAGCAACACCACCGTGGCCGCGTCGCGAATCGGAACGTCCGTCATCCGACCTCCACGACGAGCTCAACCTCGACCGGCGCGTCCAGCGGCAAGGCGGCGACCCCGACGGCCGAACGGGCGTGCGAGCCGGCCGAGCCGAACACCTCACCGAGGAACTCGCTCGCGCCGTTGACCACCCCCGGCTGTCCGGTGAAGTCCGGCGAGGACGCCACGAAGCCGACGACCTTCACCACCCGCACCACCGAATCCAGCCCGACGAGCGCATCGATGGCCGCCAACCCGTTCAACGCACACGTCCGCGCCAGCGCGTGGGCCTCCTCGGCGCTCACCGCGCCGCCGACCTTGCCTGTCAGCGCCAGAGTCCCGTCGACCATCGGCAACTGCCCGGACGTGAAGACGAGCGAGCCGGAGCGGACAGCAGGAAGGTACGCAGCCAGCGGCGGGACGACGGCGGGCAGGGTGATGCCGAGCTCGGCAAGCCTGGCGAGAGGAGAAGACATGACAGCGACGCTATCGTTCACTGTGATCTGGGTCAGTCCGGAGCCCTTCGGACCGGCGCTGGCTCACGGTGTCTCCTACTGTGGCCAGATGAGCGTCACCTCGATCGCTGCGCCGGCGGGCACCGAGCTCGTCGACGGCATCCCGGCTGCGGCGCGGCTGCACATCGTCACTGGCAAGGGTGGCACCGGCAAGACCACGGTGGCCGCGGCCTTGGCGCTGGCCCTCGCAGCGGGCGGTCGCAAGGTGCTGCTCATCGAGGTCGAGGGGCGCCAGGCCATCGCCCAACTGTTCGACGTGCCCGCCCTGCCCTACGGCGAGCACCGGCTCGCGACGACGGCACGCGGCGGCCAGCTCTGGGGCCTGGCGATCGACGCCGAAGAGGCAATGATCGAGTACCTCGAGATGTTCTACAACCTCAAGCGCTCGGCCCGCGGGCTCAAGAAGATGGGCGCCGTCGACTTCGTGACGACGCTGGCTCCTGGACTGCGCGACGTGCTGCTGACAGGCAAGGTCAAGGAGGCTGTCACGCGCACCAACCCCGACGGTCACCTGGCCTACGACGTCGTCGTGCTCGACGCGCCGCCGACGGGCCGGATCCGGCGCTTCCTCGACGCCACCCGCGAGGTCGCCAACCTGACGAAGTTCGGCCCCATCAGCCGGCAGAGCGCGGGCGTGATCGCGCTGTTGCACGGCCCGCAGACCGCTGTCCACCTCGTCACCCTGCTCGAGGAGATGCCGGTGCAGGAGACGATCGACGCCGCCGAGGAGCTCGGTGAGGCGGGCTTCCAGCTCGGCGCCGTCATCGTCAACCGCGCCCGTCCCGCCCTGATCTCCGGCGACCTGCTCGACGCCGGCGGCACCGTCGACGTCAAGCTGCTCACGGCCGGGTTGCGCAAGGCGAACGTCGCGGTCGCCCACGCCGACGCACTCGCCCACGAGATGACGGAGTACGCCGAGCGTCAGGAGATCCAAGCCGAGAACGCCGCCCGGTTGGCCGCCGTCGCCACGCCGCGGCTGGAACTGCCCGACCTCAACCCGCCTGTCGAGCTCGGTGAGCTGCACGAACTGGCCGCGTACTTCACGGTGGCTCCGTCATGACCCGCGCGCCCCGCCCGCTCGACCTCGCGGCCCTGGTCCGCAACCCGAAGACCCGGGTCATCGTCACCTGTGGCAGCGGCGGGGTAGGCAAGACGACAACGGCAGCCGCGATGGCATTGCTCGGCGCCGAAGCCGGCCGCCGCACCGTCGTGCTCACTATCGATCCGGCTCGGCGCCTGGCCCAGTCCATGGGGCTGACCGAGTTGGACAACACTCCGCGCGAGGTCAAGGGCGTCGAGAACGGCCAGCTCTTCGCGATGATGCTCGACATGAAACGGACCTTCGACGAGGTCGTCTCCGAGCACTCCACGCCCGAGCGGGCCGAGGCGATCTTCGCGAATCCCTTTTACCAGTCGCTGTCGTCGTCCTTCGCCGGCACGCAGGAGTACATGGCGATGGAGAAGCTCGGCCAGCTCGTCGCGGCCAACGAGTGGGACCTGATCGTCGTGGACACGCCTCCGTCGCGATCGGCCTTGGACTTCCTCGACGCGCCGAATCGGCTGGGCCGCTTCCTCGACGGCAAGATGATCCGGCTGCTGACCATGCCGGCCCGCGCCGGCGGCAAGGCCTATCTCAAGGTCGTCACCGTGTCGGTCGGGATGTTCAGCAAAGTGTTCACCAAGGTCCTCGGCAGCGACCTGATCACCGACCTGTCCTCGTTCGTCTCGGCGCTGGAGTCGATGTTCGGCGGTTTCCGCGAACGCGCGCAGCACACGTACGAGCTGCTGAAGACGCCCGGCACGTCGTTCGTCGTAGTGGCCGCGCCTGAGCCCGACGCCCTGCGCGAAGCGTCCTACTTCGTCGAGCGCCTGTCGTCCGAGCGGATGCCGCTGGCCGGGCTCATCATCAACCGGGTGCACCGCACCGCACCGGTCACCGGTGCCCCTCGGCTTACCGCAGCCCGCGCCGAGGCAGCGGCCGACGCCCTCGCCTCGAAACCCGCCAGCGCCGCTGGAGCCCTTGCCGAGGCCGCGCTGCGTGTCCATGTCGAGGTCGCGAGCGCCGCCGAACACGACGCCCGCATGGCCAAGCGGTTCTGCGCGGCGCATCCCGAGGTCGCGGTCATCGCGCTGCCCGCGCTGCCGGTGGATGTGCACGATCTCGACGGCCTGCGCACCATCGGCGACCTGCTCTCCGACGCCAGCGGCTGAGCGCACGTGGAGGACCAAAAGGTCACCGCCGAAGCCCTCCCCGTACTCTGTTGCACGTGGCAGCTGCTTCCGGACGTCCGAATCCCTGGCCAACCATCGCAAAGCTCGTCACGGCGCTCGTCGTCACTGGCATCCTGACCGCAGGGGTGTTGCTGCCCTACGTGGGCGGGCTGGGGCTGGCCGCGCGGCACGAGGCGGACAAGTTCCTCACCACGCCTTGCAACCTGCACGAGTCCAAGCCCCCGCAGAAGACCACGGTCTACGCCAACGACGGCCGCACGGTGATCGCCGAACTGTTCAGCCAGGATCGCTTGCCGGTGCCGCTGTCACAGGTCCCCAAGCAGTTGCAGCAGGCGCTCGTCGCCACCGAGGACCGCCGGTTCTACAGCCACCACGGCGTCGACATGCGCGGACTGATGCGCTCGGCGGTCAGCACCAGCGGCGGCGACACCCAGGGCGGTTCGACGCTGACCATGCAGTACGTCAAGCAGATGCGCTATTACCAGGCGGGCAAGGACGTCAAGCAGCAGCAGGCCGCGATCGATCAGAACCTCAACCGCAAGATCGAGGACGCCAAGTGCGCCATCTTCATCGAGAACACTGAGCACGAGTCCAAGGACAAGATTCTCGAGAACTACCTGAACATCGCCTTCTTCGGTGAGAACTCCTACGGCATCCAGACCGCGGCGCAGACCTACTTCAACAAGGACGTCAAGAAGTTGACGCTGCCGGAGTCGGCCATGCTCGTCGGCCTGCTGCGCGCGCCCACTCAGTACGACCCGTTCAAGTTCCCCGAGGCCGCCAAGAAGCGCCGCAACGAGGTGCTGCAGAACCTGGTTGCCGTCCGGCAGCTGAGCCAGGCGGACGCCGACAAGTACAAGTCCCAGCCGGTCAGCCTGGCCACGACCGAGGCGCCTGTGGTCAAGGAGGGCTGCGCAAACGCGAACAGCTCGATCAAGAACGTCGGCTTCTTCTGTGACTACGCCGTGCAGTGGCTCAAGACCGTGGGCAAGATCTCGGACACCAAGCTGACGACGGGTGGTCTGAAGATCGTCACGACACTCGACGCCAATCTGCAGAACAGCATGCAGACCAATGTCGACGCCGCCCTGCCCCCCACCTCGCCGATGACCGCAATACTGCCTGCCGTCGATCCGCGAAACGGCAACGTGGTGGCCATGGCGACCAGCAAGCGCTACGGGACCAACAGTTCGTCGAAGGACCACACGCACACGTCGCTGCCGATCTTCACCGAGTACTCCGCGCAGGGCGCGTCGACCTACAAGCTGTTCCCGCTGCTCACCGCTCTGTCGACCGGAGTTCCCTCGGACTGGCCGCTCCAGACCCCGCCGGCAAACGTCGGCTACAAGCCCAGAAGCTGCGCGACGACCGACGCCGCGAAGAACGGTGACGCCCAGGAGTCCTACAACATCAACGAGGGGCTGAAGTCGGCCACGGTCAAATCGTCGAACACGTACTTCGTCGCCCTGGCCGACCAATTGCTGCAGTGCGATCTGGAACCAATCACGAACATGGCCAGCAAGCTCGGCATGAATTCGCTTCTGCAGCCCAGCGGCGACGGTCGACTGACGGTCAAGGACGCGATCCTGCAGTACCAGCGTGCCATCGCGCTTGTGTTGGGTGACATCGGCACGAGCCCGCTGGAAATGGCGGGCGCCTACGCCGCCGTCGCCAACATGGGCAAGTTCAACACGCCGGCCCCGATCCAGTCGATCACGGACGAGAACGGCAAGGCCATCGCGGTCAAGCGGGCGCCCGGCGTACAGGCGATCGCCCCGCAGGTCGCGCTGCAGGCGATCGACGTCCTCGCCGGCGACACTCAGTTCCCCGGCACGTCGGCGGCGCAGTTCCAAGCCTGGTACGGCCAGGGTCAGAGCCAGGTGGCCGGTAAGACCGGAACCAGCGTCGCCGTCGACCCCCGGACGCGGCAGGACACCAACAAGAACGCCTCGCTGTGGTTCGTCGGCATGACGCCGAACCTCGTGGCGACAAGCGCGCTCGTCAACTTGGATCATCCGAACGCCGAGGCGTCGGGCCTGCCTGGAGTCGTCGACCCGGCCACCCAGGCCTACGGCGCCTACGCCTCCGGTATTTGGCTCAAGGCGCTGGCGCCCACGCTGTCCGCCCAGCGTTGGACGTGGCCATCTCCGGCGGCCGCACCCGGTGTTGCGGTCCCGCCGATCGTGGGCATGGACGCCGCTACCGCGAACGCAACTCTCAAGGCGGCGGGGTTCAAGTTGGCCTGGCTCAACCCAGCCACCGGCGAGCAGGGCCTGTGCCCCAACAAGGCTGTGCCGTTCGGGCGGATCGGCTACTCCGCTCCGTCAATCGCCCCGCAGGGCTCGACGATCACCGCGTGCATGAGCAGCGGAACCAGCCAGACCGTCTACATCCCGCCGCCGCCGAAGCCCACGCCCACCCCCACCAAGACCAAGCCCACCCCGACTCAGCCTGGTGGACGCAGCGGGCCGCCCAGCCGCCCAACGCGCTATCTCAGCTGCCTGCGAACTTCGTCGCTGACCCGCTTGCCATCGGCGCGACCGGCGACCTGCGGCTGGACGAGTTTCATGACGGCGCCCATCTGCTGCGGCCCGGTGGCGCCGGCCTCGGCGACCGCGGTGCGGACCAGCTCGCTCAGCTCGTCGTCCCCGAGCTGCGTCGGCAGGTACGCGTCGAGCACCACGCCCTCGGCGCGCTCGCGTTCGGCCAGTTCGGTGCGCCCGGCGGCGTCGAACGCCTCGGCCGCCTCGCGCCGCTTCTTGGCCTCTCGGCTGAGCACCCGCAGCACTTCGTCGTCGCTGAGCTCGCGTGACTGCTTGCCGGCCACCTCTTCAGTGCTGACGGCGGTGAGCGCCATCCGCAAGGTCGCGGTGGTCAGTTCGTCGCGCGCCTTCATGGCGGCGTTCAGGTCGGCGCGCAGGCGCGGCTTCAACTCGGGCATGCCGCCAACGCTACCGACGTCGCCCGTAGGGTTATCGGCATGATCAGCCTGGCCCGCTCCGCGGCACTCGTTGCCGGGGCCGGAGCGGCGGCGCTGGCCTACGGCGGGCTGATCGAACGCAACGCTTACACGCTGCGCCGCTTCGACGTCCCAGTGCTGAACCCGGGCACCCGACCCATCCGGTTGCTGCACGTGTCCGACCTGCACATCACCGCCGCGCAGCGCCGAAAACTCGAGTGGATCCGGGCGCTGGCCCGTCTCGAGCCGGATCTGGTGGTCAACACCGGCGATACGATCTCCGACCCGGACGGCATCCCCGCCGTCATGCACGCCCTGGAACCGCTGTTCGCGTTCCCGGGCGCATTTGTGCCGGGCAACAACGATTACTACGCCCCGCGGCCGAAGAACCCGATGCGCTACTTCCTTCCCGAGGACGAATTCGTGCACGGTGATCCGTTGCCGTGGCCGGAGATGGCAGCGGCGATGACCGGCGCCGGGTGGCTCGACCTCACCCACGTGCGCACCGGCGTCGCAATGCATGACGGACACGTGGCGTTGGCCGGCACCGACGATCCACACCTGCGCCGGGCTCGCTACCACCGCATCGCCGGTGCGGCCGACCCGTTCGCGACAGTGCGGATCGGGGTCATGCACTCCCCCGAGCCGGCGCTGCTCGAGGCGTTCGCGGGCGACGGCTACGACCTGGTCCTGGCCGGCCACACGCACGGTGGCCAGATACGCATCCCGTTCGGGCCGGCGATCGTGACCAACTGCGGCATCGACGTCCATCGCGCGCGCTGGCTGCATGCGTGGGACGAGCACATGTATTTCCACGTCTGCGCCGGCCTGGGTACCAACCCCTACGCGCCCGTCCGATTCGCGTGCCGGCCCGAAGCGTCACTGCTCACGCTGGTCCCCCGCACGCACTGACGGGACGGTCAATCGACCTCGACGTCTTCGGTATGCTGGGCCGGTTGCCACGGGGTGTGGCGCAGCTTGGTAGCGCGCTTCGTTCGGGACGAAGAGGCCGTGGGTTCGAATCCCGCCACCCCGACCAATGTTTTCGGGGCCTCCAGTTGCTTCGGCCATGGCCTCTTCGCCGCTGCGTGACTATCTGAGTGTCTTCATGGCGTGTCCG
>JAOPWD010000304.1 GCA_025965875.1 Pseudonocardiales bacterium | reverse complement strand
GTCCCGATCACGGCAATCTCGAGGATCGCGGGGTGCTCGAAGAGCACGCCCTCGACCTCCGCTGGGTAGACGTTCTCCCCGCCGGTGATGACCATGTCCTTGATGCGGTCAGCGATGAAGACAAAGCCGTCCTCGTCGAGGTGTCCGCCGTCCCCGGTCCTCAGCCACGAGCCGTTCATCGTCCTGGCACTGGCCTCCGGGTTCTGCCAGTAGCCGACGGTGACGTTGGGGCCTCGGACCTCGATCTCGCCGTGGACGCCGGTCGGCACGGGTGCACCATCCGCGTCGACGATCCGCATGTCGCAGAGCAGGAGGGGCCTTCCGGCGGAACCCAGCTTGCGTTCCGCGTTCTCGGCGGTGAGGAACGAGGCCACTGGCGCGGCCTCCGTCAGTCCGTATCCCTGGGCGAGATCGACACCACGCTCCTGGAAGCGGCGGATCAGCCCGATCGGCACAGGCGCACCACCAGTGATGATGAGCCGTAGGGCGGAAAGGTCCGCTGCGGCGAATCCGGGCAATGCCGAGAGCGCGTCGCACATGACGGGCACGCCGAACATGGTCGTGACACGCTCGCGTTCGAGATCCTCAAGGACGGCTTGCGCGTCGAACCCGCGGTGCACCACGAGACGCCCTCCCTTGATCCATGTGGCGATCGTGGTGACGTTGAGCGCGCCGATGTGGAACATCGGCGCACAGAGCAACGAGACGTCGTCGTGCGCCACGTCGAGAGCCAGCACGATTCCGATGTTGTGCCACCAGAGGTTGGCGTGGGTAAGGACCACTCCTTTCGGACGGCCCGTCGTTCCCGACGTGTACATGATCAGAGCCGGATCCTCGGGGGCAACGGGGGCACGCCGTGCCAGCGGCGTTGCCGCTGCGACGAGCGCGTTACCGTCCTCCCACCCGCCTGTCGCAGAGCCGTCCGCGACATGGATGAACCGCCGAACGGCAAGCTCGGCACGAACACGGTCGATCACGGCCGCGTGCTGCTCATCGGCGAGCAATGTGTGTACTCCTCCGTCCTGGATCGCGAACGCGAGCTCCGGTCCGGTCAGCCGCCAGTTGAGCGGTACGAGGACCGCGCCGAGATGTGCCGCCGCGAAGAGGGCCTCGAGGATCGACGGGTTGTTGAGGCCGAGGTAAGCGACGCGGTCCCCGTGCCCGACGCCGCCGTCCGCAAGGACTGTCGCGAATCGCCGCACTCGGTCCAGGACCTCGCCGTAGGTGCGGGTGTCCCCGTCGAACGTCACCGCGCCCCGTTCGCTCGACGAGCGCGCGCGTCGCTCCAGGAGGGCCGCGAGATCGATCTCCGCCGGGCTTGAGGCATCGAACAGCGGTAGTGATACCGAGGTGCATTCGGTGGTGTCGGTGCTCATGGACGCAGCGAACCACGGGCCTCGTGGCGTGAACAAGAAGGTCGCGACCGTTCAGGGAGGTACACCACTCAATGGGATGAGGAGACCGCAACTTTCGTGTGTCAAGGTCGCTGGGTACCCACGACGGCACGACCAAATCTCGTCGAAACCCGTCGGCTCAGTCGCCGACCCAGACCTGAGGACCGGCGATGTCGACCACCCCCACCAACGTGCTCACCGCCTACCCGGCCCGCTACTGCGCCGCGTGGAGCCAGCGCGACATCGCCGTCGCACTCGACGTCGTCAGTGCCGAGGTCCACTGGGTCGATCCGCTGCTGCCCGAGGCGTTCACGGGCCACGAGGGCGCTACCGGATTCTTCCAGGGCGCGTGGCAGGGCTTCCCAGACCTCGCCTTCGAGCTTCTCGGTGAGCCGCTCGTTGACGCCGCGAACAACCGCGTCTCGGCCGAGTGGCGGATGACGGGCACGCACACCGGCGAGTTCCCTCCCGGCGCTCCGATCAGCGGGAACGCGTTCAACGTCGTCGGCAGCGATACCTGGGAGGTCGGCGACGACGGTCGCGCGGTGTCGGTGCACGCCTACTACGACACCTTGACGTTGCTGCGCGCCATCGGACTGGCCTAACCCTTCGCCCGACGATTGAGGATTCCTATGAGCACTGACATCGAACAGGCCGACGTCGTCATCGTCGGCGCTCGCTGTGCCGGCACCGCGGCGGCCGTGCCGCTCGCCCGAGCGGGACACAAGGTCATCGTCATCGACAAGGCGAAGTTCCCGGCCGACACGATGTCGACGCACGTCTTGGTTCCGAACGGCGTCCAGGAGCTGCAGTTCATGGGTGCGCTGCAAAAGATCCTGGCTCTGAATCCCTCAAGGAGTCGGTACCTGACGTTGCACGACGACGACGGGCTCGAGGTGAAGGAGCGGTTCACGCCGTTCTCCGGCATCGACTACGGCCTGTGCGTCCCGCGGGACCAGCAGGACGTCCTGCTGGTGGAGTCCGCTCGCGATGCGGGTGCCGACGTGCGCGAGCGCACCGGTATGACCGAAGTCGTCTGGCGCGATGGCCGCGCGGCAGGCGTTCGGTGCAAGACTCGCGAAGCCGAGTACGAGATCCAGGCCAAACTCGTGATTGGCGCCGATGGTCGGAAGTCCCGCGTCGCGGCCGAGGTGGATGCATGGACGCCGTACCGCGCGTCCAAGAATGGTCGCGGCTTCGCCTTCCGCTACGTCGACGACCCCCGGGGCGAGGACGCACCGAGCGCCTTCCAGATCTTCCGGGCCCATGGCAACCAGGTGCTCGTGCTGCCGTCGTGTCCCGCCGGACGCACGCTCGTGGTCAACATGACCGACGCAGCGAAGATACCGGGAATACGTGCTGACCCTGATGCCAGCTGGCAGGAGATGCTCGACCTAGACCCTGCGCTCGACGACCGGATCGGCGACGCGACGAACCTGAGCAGGCTCATCGCCACGGACAACCTTTCCGCCTACTACCGGCGCTCCAGCGGACCGGCCTGGGCCTTGGCCGGAGATGCTGGACACTTCAAGGACCCAGTCACTGGCAACGGAATGCGGGATGCGCTGAAGTTCGGGCGCTTGCTCGGCGAAGCGGCGGCAGTGACGGTCCACGACCCTGCGGAGCTGGATCTCGCCCTGCGCGACTGGGAGGCCGCCCGCGACGCTGACACCATATCGACGTATCACTGGGGGAACCGCGAATCGCGGCCCGGGCCATCTACGCCGCTGGTTCGTGAGGTCCTGCGGACGTTCTCCGGTAACGATGCGCCCAACCTCTCCGACACGTTCAACCGAGCTCGGCCGGTCGAGGCGATCATTACTCCAGGCCGGATGCTCAAGGGTCTGGTCAACGCGCTGCGCGCACCCGACGCCGACCGCAGATCGATCTTGCGGGAGGTCGTGGCCGAGCTGCCGGCCGAGATCGGTGCTCGGCGTCACCGGCTCCTCGACGGTTTCCGTTCGACTCGGTCCGCCGGGACCGAACGCGACGGTTGGGACGTTGGGTCTGGCCAGCCGCCGTCCTGGCGACCGGCTGCGATCGCTGACGACGACCGCGCCACTCCCCTCGCAGGCGCTGCGCAATCAGCCGCTCTCTGAACACCAGCTCCAACTCACCGAGACGAGACCTAGATGCCCAAAGTCCAGCCAATCACTGAGGACTTCTTCGCTTCAGCCCCTGTCCGCTTCGCTGCCACGTTCCACATCCCGCGCCCGGCTGCCGACGTCTGGAGCGAACTCGTGTCCGACCGACCGCTGCGCTGGTGTCGAGTCCTCAACATCCGATGGACGTCAGCACGCCCATTCGGAGTCGGCACCACCCGTCGAGCGAAGATCCTCGGCGGTGTCCTCATCGTCGACGAGCGCTACTTCCTCTGGGAGGAGGGTCGGCGGATGGCCTTCTCCGTCGAGTCCGCGAACCTCCCGATGTTCACGCACCTCGCCGAGGACTACCTCGTCGAGGCGAACGGTCCGGATGCCTGTACGTTCACGTGGCGAGCAGGCCTTGAGCCCACCCTGCTCGGGAAGACAGGCGGCCCGGTGAACGGCCTGCTTTTCAAGAGCATCTTCGCCGATACCCGTAGGCACTTCGGGGCGCAGTAACAGTCCCGCCACGCACGTCCGTTCCACGCAGCGGAGTCGTCCGCTGATCCTTCTGCCTCACTCGATCGGTCACGGCGTGCAACGGACCGCGTCCTGACAGGTGGGTTCCGGTCGCTACGCCGCTGCTGGACGGTCGCGGGTCGCCGAAGCCAACTCAAGATCATGTCCGTCGTTTGTCACTGGCCACCGTGCGGCATGGCGCGGCATCAGCTGACACGACAGGGCACCAAGCCCAGTGATCACGGGGAGGTGGCGACGTCACGCGGCACAAGCGAACATGGAATGTGACCCGCGCACCGCGCTGGCAGTGTGGGGGTCAGGGGTTCGAGTCCCCTCAGCTCCACCCATGAACCCCTGTGTTTGCAGGGGTGTTCGCATGTTCGAGGGCGCGCGGCTGCGGGGCATGTCATTCGTTGTCAGTGAAACTGAAGCGGGCGAGCAAACCCAACCGGCGCGAGGCGATCACGGGCGGCACGGGGCGACACGACGCGGCATAGCCCCACTGCAACCGTGTGGTGGGCGGGGTTCAAGCGGGCAGTGGACAAGCCGGTCGGACTAGGCCCGGGTCGGTGACCGAGTCCCTGAGGTTCAGTCGGTGAACACACGTAGCATGGGCGCGGGCTGCGCGGCCATCGCCAGCAGGGTGCGCACTGATGCGGCGCCGAC
>JAOPWD010000291.1 GCA_025965875.1 Pseudonocardiales bacterium | reverse complement strand
CAGAGTCCCCCCACCCATGCCCCACTCCGTCGGCCGATTCGCAACGTACCACTGGAAGGCGATCTTCTTCGTCGTCCTGGGCCTGTGCCTGGGCGGGATCTACGCCGCGTCGTCGATGCCGTCCGGCGTGTTCCCGCAAACGAACTTCCCGCGCGTCACGATCATGATCGACACCGGGGAGATGCCCGGCGACGAGATGATGGCCTCGATCACCAAGCCGATCGAGGAGGCGATGAAGGACGTCCCCGGGGTTGTCAGCATCCGCTCGAACACCGGCCGGGGTTCGAGCGTCGTCAACGTCTTCTTCAACTGGCGCGTCGACATGGAGCAGTCGGAGCTGCACGTCCGCAGCCGCCTGGCCCAGGTACGGGCGAATCTGCCGGCGACCGTGGACGCCCGCGCGTTCCGGCTGACCTTCAGCGCATTCCCGATCACCGGGATCAGCCTCACGAGCAACCGCCGGTCGCTGTCGGAACTGACCGTGGCCGCCGCGGACGTGATCAAGCCGCGGTTCCTCCGCGTGCCGGGCGTGGCGCGGGTCGACCTGGTCGGCGGGCGGGAGCCGGAGTTCCACGTCGTGGCCGACCCGCTGCGTTTGGCCGCCAACGGCCTGGCGCTGACGCAGGTCGCCGACGCGCTATCGAAGAACAACCTCGTCGCCGCCGGCGGGCTGCACGAGCAGAAGGACACGCTCTTCCTCACGCTCGTCGACGGCCGCCTCCACGACATCGCCGACATCGAGAACCTCGTCATCGCCACCGCGCAGGACCACCCGATCCGAGTGCGTGAAGTCGCGCGGGTGGTCCGGGCGGCGGCGCCGGCCGGCACGGTCGTCACCGCCGACGGGGCGCCGTCCGTGCTCATCATGGTGCGCAGCCAGCCCGACGGCAGCACGGTCGACATCGTCGACGCGCTCAAGCACGAGCTGGCCGGCCTGCGGGGCCAACTGCCCCCGGACATGCGGCCGGCGTTCTTCTACGACCAGTCGCTCCTGGTCCGCGACTCGGTCCGCAGCGTCTGGGAAGCGATCCTGTTTGGCCTGATCCTGTCGGTCGCGATCCTGTTCGTGTTCCTGAAGGACTGGGGCTCGACCCTGGTCGCGATCGTCGTCATCCCCGTCACGGTGCTGGTCACGCTGCTCGTCATGCGCGAGCTGAACATGACGTTCAACCTGATGACGCTCGGCGGGATCGCGTCGGCGATCGGGCTGGTCATCGACGACGCGATCGTTGTCGTCGAGGCGATCCACACGAAGATGGCGACCGGCATGCCCCGGCTGGCCGCGGTGCACGAGGCGGTCGGCGAGATCTTCCTCCCGCTCACGGGCTCGACGCTCACGCCGGTCGTCGTCTTCATCCCGCTGGCGTTCCTCGACGGCGTGCAGGGCGTGTTCTTCCGCGCGCTGGCGATCACGATGACCGTCTCGCTGCTGACGTCCCTCGTGCTGGCGGTCTCGCTGACACCGTCGCTGGCCGTCTGGATTATCCGCGTCAAGCCCAAGGCGGCCGACGTCGGCCACGACGTCGAGCAAGGGGGATTCATCCTGCGGGCCGTGACCCGCGGCTACGAGTGGGCCCTCCGCACGGCGCTGCGGCACCGGTTCGTCACGATCGGGTGCTGCGCCCTGCTGGTCATCGCCGGCGTCGACCTCTACGGGCGGCTCCACTCCGAGATGCTGCCGTCCCTCGAGGAGCGCGGGTTCGTGCTCGACTACAAGGTCAATCCACCGGGCACCAGCCTGACCGAGAGCAACCGGGCGCTGATGGAGGTCGAGCGGGTGCTCAAGGAGACGAAGGAAGTCGAGAGTTACTCGCGCCGCACCGGCGTGGCGCTCGGGCTGGAACTGACCGAGCCGAACGCCGGCGACTTCCTGGTCAAGCTCCGGGCCGACTCCCAGCGCAGCACGGCCGAGGTGATCACCTTCCTCCGCGACAAGTTGAAGCGCGTTGAGCCGCAGATCGACGTCGACATGCACGGCATGCTCGGCGACCTGATCGGCGACCTGGTCAGCTCGCCCAAGCCGATCGAGATCAAGATCTTCTCGACCGACGTCGAGTTCCTCAAGCAGACCGCGCCGGCGATCAAGACACAGATTGACGAGATCCCCCACGTCGCCGACACCGAGGACGGCCTGATCGTGGCCGGGCCGTCGCTCACGTTCCGCGTGCGGTCGGCGGACGCGCAGCGGTTCGGACTGACGACCGCGGACGTCGCGGCGGCCGTGTCGGCGGCCAAGCTCGGGCAGGTCGCGTCCAGCATCCTCCAGGCCGACCGGGTGCGCAACGTCAGCGTCGTCATGGAGCCCGCGTCGATCAACCGCGTCGAGACGCTCCGCAACGTCACGATCAAAACGCCCGTCGGCGCGACCGTCCGCCTAAGCCAGGTCGCGGACGTCGTCGAGGAGCCCGGCCAGCTCGAGCTCGCGCGCGAGGACCTCCGCCAGTACGTCGCCGTCACCGGCGAGATGGAGGGGAACGACCTGGGCGGGGTGATCCGGGAGATCCAGAAGAAGCTCGGGAACGACGCCCGCTTCCCCGCTGGCGCGATTGAGTACGGCGGCACGTACAAGCAGCAGCAGGAGTCGTTCCACAACCTCCTGATCGTGATGGTCATGGCCGTCCTGCTGATCTTCACCGTGCTAGTATTGGAGTTCCGCTCGTTCCTCGAGCCGATCGCGATCGTCGCCGGCGCCCTGCTGGCCCTGCTCGGCACGGTGGCCGCGCTCTACATGACGGACATCTCCGAGAACATCATCTCGCGCCTGGGCGCGATCATTGGGGTCGGGATCGTCGCCAAGAATGGGATCCTCATGCTCGATTACGTCGACCACCTGCGGCGGACCGGGCTGGGCATGGAGGACGCGCTCGTGCAGTCCGGCCGCCGGCGGCTGCGCCCCGTGCTGATGACGTCGATGGCCGCCGCGCTGGGGATGTTGCCGCTCGCGCACGGCGTCGGCTCCGGGGCCGACATGCTCCGCCCGCTGGCCGTCGCGGTGATCGGCGCGCTGTGTATCTCGGTCGCCCTGTCGCTCGTCGCCACGCCGACCGTGTACTACGTGCTGTACCGGCTCACGCCCGCCCGATTCACGGCCACAAAATTGTGACTCATCTTTCCGTCGCCCACGCGCAAACCCATCCCCCGAAAACACAAAAACCCCTGCAAATGCAGGGGTCTTCATGGATGAACCATCCGTTGCGAACGCCGACGAACAACACTCGACGCGCGCGATGAAACTGGAGGCGAGGGGAATTGAACCCCTGTCCCAAGATAACCCAAGTAGCAGCCTCTACATGCTTAGTCTGGTGTTTTGTTGTCGAAATCCGCGGCGGTCACCGACAATCTCCGCGGATCTCCAACCGTCTTTGTCTCGCCCCTCGACCAACGGTCGAATCGAGGGACCAGCCCGCTGTTTTTCGGCTGACGCGTCACGGGCAACGCGCCATACCGAGGTCACCTTTTATTAGGCGGCCATACGAACCGGGGCGGCAAAGCCGACTCGGCCTGCAACATCGTTGTTGGCAGTTAATGAATGCTCGAATGATT
>JAOPWD010000190.1 GCA_025965875.1 Pseudonocardiales bacterium | reverse complement strand
TGACCGCGATCGACGCCCTGGCCCGCCGGGTCACCAGCGACGACCCGCGAACCGCCGACCAACGCCGCGCCGACGCCGCCATCCAAATCGCGATCGACACCCTGCACGGGACCAGCTCAGGTGAGCTGCCCCGCGAGCACGGCATGCGCCCCACCATCCAGGTCTGCGTCGCCCTGTCCACACTGCTGGGCTTGGATGAGCAGCCCGGCGAACTGGCCGGCGCCGGCCCCATCCCCGCCCCGGTCGCCCGCAGACTGGCCGCGGACCCGACCGGGACCTGGCGGCGCCTCGTCACGGATCCGATGGGCCGCCTGGTTGATTACGGCCGCACCACCTACCGCCCACCCACCGACCTGGCCGATCACGTCATCGCCCGAGACCGCACCTGCCGCTTCCCGCACTGCCAGCGCCGAGCCTGCCGCTGCGAGCTCGACCACATCAAACCCTGGGACCGCAACGGCGAAACCAACGAACCCAACCTGCTGTCCCTGTGCTGCCGACACCACCATTCCAAACACGACGCCGGCTGGACACCGAGGCGACTCGACGACGGCTCCATCCAATGGACCAGCCCGACCGGACACACCTACCTCGAACCCGCAGCGACCTACCCGATCGACCGAACCAGCGAACTAGGCGAGCAAACCGGACCGGGTGAGCCCAGCAAGACCGATCGGGATCCGCCGCCCTTCTGATCGCGGCGGCCCGAGTCGGGACAGCGTTCACCGCGGTTGCGACGGCTGGTGGGGGATGGTCAGCCAGACATCGGCTCCGCCGCCGTCGCGATTGCCGGCCGATGCGCTGCCGCCGTGGGCCACGGCGATTGCCTGCGCGATGGACAGGCCCAACCCGGCACCGTGGCCAGTGCGTGAGCTGTCGGGCCGCGAGAATCGTTCGAACGCGTGCGGGATGAAGTCGGCCGGGAAGCCCAGGCCCTGATCGCGGACGTGCAGTTCGACGATCCCGGGTCCCGCCACCGCCGTCAGTGAGACGTCACCGCCCCCGTGCCGTATCGCGTTGTCGACCAGGTTCCGGATCGCTTGCTCGATCCGTTGCGGGTCGGCGCTCACCCGGTTAAGGCCGTCGCAATCGACAGTGAGCGAGCGTCCGTCCGGACAGGCCAGCCCCCGGGTAGCGCGAGTGAACAACTCGCTGACGTCGATGCTCGACACTTGGATCTGCAGCTTTCCCTGATCCGTCCGGGCAACGAGCAGCAGGTCATCGGCGAGACGGGCGAGGCGCTCGGTCTCCTCGACAGCTGACGCGATGGCCCGCCGCAGGTCCTGCGCCGACCGCGGGTGACGCAGTGCCAGTTCAAGCTCGGTCCGCAGCGTTGCCAGCGGGGTGCGCAACTCATGCGACGCGTCGGCGACGAAGCTGCGTTCGCGCGCCAACGCCGCCTCCAACCGGGACAGCAAGTCGTTGAGGGTGGCGCCGAGGCGCGCGAGTTCGTCACCACCGGGCGGCGTCGGCAGCCGCTGCCCTGGCTCCGTGTCCGTGATGCTTGCTGCTCGACGACGCATCGCCTCCACCGGCCGCAGGGCCGCGCCGGCCACCAGGTAGCCGCCCACGGAGGCAAGCAGGAGGGTGAGCGGCCCGGCGACCAGGAGTTCGTTGCGAAGGCTGCCGAGTGCCTCGGCTCGGTTCTGCCGGGTGGCACCGACGACAAGAACAACGCTGCCCCGGTTGCGGGCGACAGGCAGCGCCAGCATGCGCGCCGGCTCGTCGAGACCGGGCACGTGCGGCCGGTTCAGGACGATGGCGCCCCGTTGCGCACGCGCCAGCTCGGCCGGGCTCAGCAGCATTGCTCCGCCAAGTGAGTGCGTCGCGTTCAAGACGACACCGGACGGGTCGATCACCTCCGCGAAGCTCTCACCCTTCTCGACCAAGGCCGGTCCGGCGAGTGGATCGACGGAGGCGTTGGGCTGGCTCACGGCTGGTATCAGATCCTGCGCCCGCTGCCTGAGCTGGAGGTCGAGCGCGCGGGACAGGTTCGAGCCCAGCCGCAGGTACAGGAACGTGCTGGCGCCGGCGAGCAATGCCGCCATCGCGAGGGCGAAGGCCAGGGTCAGGCGCAGTCGGATCGGAAGGCTCATCGCGCGAGCGGAGCAAGCCGGTAGCCCACGCCACGCACCGTCTCGATCGTCTGCCGCCCGTAGGGCCCATCCAGCTTGCTGCGCAGGAACCGGACGTAGACGTCGACCACGTTGGAGCGCTGCTCAGAGCCCAGATCCCAGACCTGCTCGAGCAACTGGTCTCGAGTGAGCACCTGATCGGGGCGGCGCATGAATGTCTCCAGGAGCGCGAACTCCCGCGGGGTCAGCGACACCTCCTCGTCCAGTGCCCACACCCGGTGCGTCGCCGGATCGAGCCGCAGGCCCTCGACCTCGAGCACAGCGGGTCGCTCGGCCGTCCCGCGCCGGAGCAGTGCCCGAATCCGGGCAAGCAGTTCGTCGAACGCGAACGGCTTGACCAGGTAGTCGTCTGCACCCGCGTCGAGCCCGGCGACCCGATCTTGGATGTCGTCGCGTGCGGTGAGTATCAGCACCGGCGACCAGACGCCGTCAGCGCGCAACTGCCGGCATACTGCTATGCCGCTGATGTCGGGCAACATCACGTCGAGCACGATCACGTCGTACTTCGTGTCGGCCACCCGCTGGAGCGCAACCGCGCCGGACAGCGCGACGTCGGCCACGAGCCCTTCCTCGTGCAGTCCGCGACGCAGCAGTTCGGCCATCTTCGGCTCGTCCTCCACCACCAACACGCGCACGAGATCAGTATCCTCACGGTTCCCGCAGCACGGCGGCAGTTCGCGCGCGCACTGCCGCGACCATCGCGACCGCAAAGCCCGCCGCCGCCGCGAGAAGGACCAGCGCCACGAACGCGACGATCCGTCCCGCGGACACGGCGAGCACCGGCGGCGGCAAGGTGAAGAACAGCCCGAGGACGCGGACGGCCAGCGCACTCAGACCGAGCCCGATGGGCACGCCGATGACCACGCTGCCGAGCACAGCCACAGCCCCTTCCTCGAGT
>JAOPWD010000176.1 GCA_025965875.1 Pseudonocardiales bacterium | reverse complement strand
GCGGTGGCTCAGAGAACCTGGCCATCGCCCTGGCTTCCTCGCTCCGACAACTCGGCGGGGAGATCCATACCGGCACGCCGGAACGCGACCTGGCCGCGCTGCCGCCCGCCCGGAGCATCCTGCTCGATCTCACCCCCCGGCAGGTGCTTGCCATCGCGGCCGACCGGCTGCCCGCCGGCTACCGACGCAGGCTGGCGAAGTACCGATACGGGCCAGGCGTGTTCAAGCTCGACTGGGCGCTCGATGCGCCCGTCCCGTGGCACGACCCCCGCGTCGGGCAGGTCGGCACCGTGCACGTCGGCGGGACGTTGCCGGAGATTGCGGCGTCCGAGCACGACGTGGCCGCCGGCCGGCACCCCGAGCGGCCCTACGTGCTGTGTGTACAGCCAACCGTCGCGGACCCGACCCGGGCTCCGGCAGGCAAGCACACGTTCTGGGCGTACTGCCACGTGCCTAACGGCTCCACCCGCGACATGACCGGCGCGATCGAGAGCCAGATCGAGCGCTTCGCGCCCGGTTTCCGGGATCGCGTGTTGGCCCGGCACGCGCTCGGGCCCGGCGCGCTCGAGGGCTTCGACGCGAACCTCATCGGCGGTGATCTGGGCGGTGGCTCGGCCGACCTGCGACAGTTCGTCGCCCGGCCGGTGCTCTCGCCGCGGCCCTGGGCCACGCCGGTGCGCGGGCTCTACATCTGTTCGTCGAGCACGCCACCGGGTGGCGGCGTGCACGGGATGGGTGGTTGGCACGCCGCGAATCTTGCGCTGCGTGATTGACCGAACTCAGGCGGCAAGCAAAATTTCGCGGAGCACCTTCGGCGTGAGGTCCTCTTTGCGGACGTAGGCGGCCGCCCCGCAGGACAGCGCGTCGGCGGGCAGGTCGTCCGCCTGATACGTCGACAGGAGCACGACGCGGACCGACGGGAAGGCCTTCGTGATCTGCCGGGTGGCCTCGATGCCGCTGATCCCGGGCAGATTGATATCCATGAGCACGATGCCCGGCGAGGTCGTGCCGACCGCGAGAACCGCGTCCTCACCTGTTGCGACTTCGCCCACCACATGCCAACCCTTGAGCAGGGACACCAACGTGCGGGCAACCGCCCGGAACGGTGGCTGGTCATCGACGATCAGCACGCCGACAGGGACAGGCGGAGCGCTGTTCGCACTATCGACCGCGGTGGTCATACATCAAGTCTTCGTCAAGGGGACGTTGCCAACAAGGGTGCTAGCCACCCTTTGCCGCATTCCGCTCAGACAGGTGTAACAGCACCGCCGCGACCCGGCGATTGACGTCGGGGGTCGGCCCCAGTCCGAGCTTGGCGAACAGTGTGTTGATGTGCTTTTCCACCGCCCGTTCCGTCAGGAAGAGCGCGGCGGCGACACCGGCGTTGCTCTTGCCTTGAGCGACCTGATCAAGCACCTGCAGTTCCCGCGGCGAGAGCGTCGCCAGCGGTGACGATGGCGCTCTGGTGGACGCCGCGACGAGCATGTCGACCACTGTCGGGTCGATCACCGAACCGCCGCGGGCGACGGTGCGGATGGCCTCGGCGAGCTGATCCGCCTCGCTGACGCGCTCCTTGAGCAGGTACGCGCGCCCCGCGCTGCCGCCGCCGAGCAGTTCATTGGCGTAGGACGGCTCGGCGTACTGGGACAGCACCACGACACCGATGCCCGGCTGGCGCTCGCGCAGTTCGACGGCGATCCGGATGCCTTCGTCGGTGAACGAGGGTGGCATCCGCACGTCGGTCACGATGACGTCCGGCGGGTCGCTCGAGATCACTTCACGCAGGCTGGGCAGGTCGACGCAGGAAGCGACGACGTCGAGGTCAGGCTGCCGATCGATCACCTGGCTGATGCCTTCGCGCATCAGCAGCGAGTCCTCGGCGACCACTACTCGCAGCAGCCCCATGCCCGAGAGCCTATCGGCGCCAGTCCAGCGGTGCCTCGTTAGCGCTGGTCCATGGGGACGAAGGGGCGTTGGGTGGGGCCGGTGTAGAGCTGGCGCGGGCGGCCGATCTTGGTCTGCGGGTCGTTGATCATCTCGTGCCACTGGGCGATCCAGCCGGGGAGCCGCCCGATCGCGAACAGCACGGTGAACATCTTGGTCGGGAAGCCCATGGCCCGGTAGAGCAGGCCGGTGTAGAAGTCGACGTTCGGGTAGAGCTTGCGCTCGATGAAGTAGTCGTCGGACAGGGCGACGCCCTCGAGCTCCATGGCGATGTCGAGCAGGTCGTCGCGCTTGCCCAGGGCCGAGAGCAGTTCGTCAGCCTTCGCCTTGATGATGGTGGCCCGCGGGTCATAGTTCTTGTAGACCCGGTGCCCGAAGCCCATCAGCTTGACGCCGGCCTCCTTCTTCTTCACCCGGTCCACGAAGGCCGCTACGTCACCGCCGTCGGCGCGGATCGCATCGAGCATTTCGAGCACCGACTGGTTGGCACCGCCGTGCAAGGGTCCGAACAGTGCGTTGATGCCCGCGGACACCGACGCGAACAGGTTGGCCTGTGACGACCCGACCAGGCGCACCGTGGACGTGGAGCAGTTCTGTTCATGGTCGGCGTGCAGGATGAACAACAGGTCCAGAGCGCCGACGATGAGCGGGTCGGTCTCGTACGGCTCGGCCGGGAGACCGAACGTCATGCGCAGGAAGTTCTCCACCATGCCGAGCGCATTGTCGGGGTACAGGAACGGCTGACCGATCGACTTCTTGTAGGCGTAGGCCGCGATCGTCGGCAGCTTGGCCAGCAACCGGACGGTCGACAGCTCGACCTGCTCCTGGTCGAACGGGTCGAGCGAAT
>JAOPWD010000154.1 GCA_025965875.1 Pseudonocardiales bacterium | reverse complement strand
CGCGGAGGCGTCGTCGAACTGTGCCCAACGCCGGTTGTGCGCAAGGACATCCTCCGGCCGATGGGGGCGCTGCGGTTTCTCGGCGATGCGGCTCGCGGCGTCGTCAGCGGTCTTCGACTGTTGTGGCGTACGCGACCCGACGTGGTGTTCGTCAACACCCAGACCGTTCCGCTGTGGGTCGTGCTCGGCCGCCTCTCGGGCCGTCGGGTCGTGTGTCATATTCACGAGGGAGAGCGTTCCGCCCCGGCCTTCCTGCGCCG
The DNA here is from genome assembly GCA_025965875.1 of Pseudonocardiales bacterium. Classification (GTDB taxonomy): domain Bacteria; phylum Actinomycetota; class Actinomycetes; order Mycobacteriales; family Jatrophihabitantaceae; genus QHCC01. The sequence continues at coordinate 7,725 of JAOPWD010000154.1, read as the reverse complement.
CCTACTGGCAGCCCCGGTTCTGCTCGCGCATCAGGTGATCGTCAACAGCCGGTTCAGCCTCGACGTTCTCGCGGGTTCCTTCTCATCACTGCCCGGTAAGGCAACGGTGATCTACAACGGGATCATCGGACCCGAGCACCCGACCGCGGCCCGCGAGCACCTCTGCGGCACGCTGCGTTTGCTCTACGTCGGACGCCTCTCGCCCCGCAAGGGGCCGGCCGTAGCGTTGGCTGCCCTGTCGATCCTGGTCGAGCGCGGCGTCGACGCGCGGCTCGATCTGGTCGGGTCCGTCTACCCCGGTTACGAATGGTTCTCCGACGAGCTCACCGCGCAGGTGCACGCCGATCCGGGGCTGCGTGACCGCGTCACCTTCCACGGCTTCGTCCCGGATGTCTGGCCGCACGTTGCCCACAGCGACATCGTGATCGTGCCGTCCCGGTTCGACGAACCGTTCGGGAACACCGCGGTCGAGGCGGTGCTCGCGATGCGTCCCGCCGTAGTCAGCGCGACCTCGGGTCTGCTGGAGGCCGCGGCCGGCTACGACGCCGTCCGCAGTGTGGAACCCGGCCAGGACGCGGCACTCGCCGACGCCGTCTGTGCGATCACTGATGACTGGGCGCGCTACCGCGACGCCGCAGTGGCCGACTCGGCGCGCGCCCGGGAGCGTCATGCGCCGCTCGCCTACCGGACTGACGTAGCGCACCTGGTGGCGCGCCCGGCATAAGCTCTGCCACGTCGCGTCGACCATGGCCTAGATGAGGCAGAAACCGGAAAGGACAGGAGCAGACGATGGCGGGCGAGCAACCGACGCCGGACACGACTGTCATCGGCGTGCTCACCTACCGGCGCAACGACGACCTGCTGACGGCCCTGCCGCCGATACTTCGTGAGGCCGCCACGATCAGCCCTCCGGCCACCGTGCTCGTCATCGACAACGATCCAGACGCGGGCGCCGAGCCCGCAGTGGCACCGCTGGCCGAACAGGGGGTGCGCTACCTCCACGAACCAACCCCAGGCATCGCGGCGGCTCGCAATCTGGCCCTGCGCGAAGCCGATGGACGGTTCCTCGTCTTCATCGACGACGACATGCATCCCGACGACGGCTGGCTGGCAGCGCTGTTGCGCACCCAGGAATCCAGCGGCGCCGCCGTCGTGGCCGGACCTGTCCTGGCGGAGTACGAGGCCACCCCCGACGACTGGGTCACCGCGGGGCGGTTCTTCGTCCGCAGGCGGCTGCCGAGCGGCACTCGCCTCGATGTTGCGGCGAGCGGCAACATGCTCCTCGATCTGCCTCAGATAGCGGCCTACGGCGTGCAGTTCGACCACCGGTTCGGGCTACTCGGTGGCTCGGATCATCTGTTCAGCCGCACGCTCGCTCGCCAGGGCGCCCTGATGGTGTGGTGCGACGAGGCGATCACCTTCGACCGGGTTCCCGCGTCGCGAATGACCCGCAAGTGGATCCTGCGTCGGGCCTATCGCACTGGCAACTCCCAGGTCCTCGCCTCACTGGCCTTGTGTGCCGCGCCGTCCGAGCGATTGCGGGTGCGTCTGACGGCCACGGTGGGGGGCATCGCCCGGATCCTGGCGGGCGAAGTGCGGGTCGGCGCAGGCGTCCTGACCGGCGCCACGGTGCACCGCGCGCGGGGTGCGCGGCTGGTGCGCCGGGGGGCGGGAATGCTAGCCGGTGCGTATGGCCACGCCCACGTCGAGTACGCCCGCAACCCGACGTCGGCGGCGACGGTGGTCGGTGCGCGATGAGCGAGCCGAACACTGGGACTTCAGGCGAGGCGCCCGGGCTGGCCATCGTCGTCGTGACCTTCGGTGCGCCCGAGCTACTCGAAACGAACCTGGCCAGGATCGACACCACGGCCCTCGGCGCGCACGTCCTGATCGTCGATAACTTCCATTCTGCTGCCGCCCGCAGCGCCGTCGTGGCGAGCGCCCGTGAGCACGGTTGGACGGTGCTCACGATGCCGACAAATCTGGGGTTCGGCGCCGCGGCCAACGAGGGGGTTCGGCGTGCCGCAGCCCTGGGGTGTACCTCGTTCCTGCTGCTCAATCCCGACGCGCGGATAGCCACCGATGCAATTCGGGAATTGTGGCAGGCGGCTGAGGCAGCCCCACTGACCATGCAGTGCCCGCGAATTGTGCGGCCCGACGGCACGGTCTGGTTCCGCGGCGGCAACCTCGACGTGCGCTCGGGCAACCTGCGCTCCGGCGACCTCGACCAGGCAGCGGGGTGGCTGACAGGTGCGTGCCTGATGATCCACCGCAGCCTCTGGGAGCGTCTGGGCGGCTTCGATCCGGACTTCTTCATGTACTGGGAGGATGTCGATCTCAGCCGCCGCTGTCTGGACGTGGGCGGAGTCCTGCGGATGCGCCAGGAGTTGACCGCAGTGCACGAAGTGGGGGGTACGCAGCCCAGCACGGGCGCGTCGACGAAGTCGCGCAGCTACTACTACTTCAACTGCCGCAACCGCCTGCTCTTCGCTGCGAAACATCTCCCCGCGACCGCGCTGCTGCGCTGGATCGCGGTCACCCCCGCAGCCAGCGTGCGAGTGATGCTGCGCGGCGGCGGGCGCCGCGGCCTGCTCAGGTCACCAGCACTGATATGGGCGGGCCTGCGCGGCACGGCGGCGGGACTGCTGGCCGCGATCGCGGCACTGGCGCGCCGGTCCTGACCGTGGCGACGCACCACGTGCCGACCCATGCGGCGCCGCCCCGGACGGGCCCCTGGGCCAGCGTGCGGCGCAGCGCCGGCACCCGAATGCTCGTGCTTCCGGTCAGCGCGATCCTGGGCGTCGTGAGCACCCGCCTGATCATCGACCACTTCGGCACCGGCGCGTACTCGCAGTACCTCCTGCTGCTCGGAATCGGGTCGTTGCTCCCGTTCGCGGACTTGGGCATGGCGGCCGCGCTCACCAACGCCGTATCCGCCTCCGAGGACCCGGCTCACGACCCGGAGGTGCGCCGGGTGCTCACCACCGCGATCCGGGTACTCGTTGGCTCGGCCACGGTCATCGTGCTGGTGGCAGCGCTCATCACCGTCGGCGGTTGGTGGCCGCGGCTACTCGGCGACGGCTTACTCCCACATGGTGGGCCGGCCGCGGCGGCCCTGTGCGTCGCAATGATCGGCATCTCGATCCCGGCCGGGATCGGACAACGCATCTGGACGGGCATCGGGCGCAATCATGTGCCGATCGCCCTTCTCGGACTGCAGACGCCGGTGGTGTTGGTGTGCCTACTCGGCATTGTCACGTTCCACACCGGCGGCGGCACCTACCTGCCGGTGATTCCGTACGTCGTCACGTTCGTCATCTCCGTCGGGTCGACCTTGCTCGCCGGAAAGCAGATCGGGCCCGCCTTCTGGGGGGCGCTGCATGATGCGCCGCGGCTCGCCTCGGTGCGCGGCGGCAAGGTTCTCGACATCGCGTGGCCGACGCTCATCCAGCTGATTGCACTGCCGATCGCCATGCAGACCGACCGGCTGATCCTGAGTCATGTCTCCACCGCGTCGAACCTCGCGGAATACAACCTGGCCGCACAGATGTACGTGCCGATCTACCTGATAGCCAGTGCGTCGGGTGTCGCGCTGTGGCCGATCTACGCGCGGGCGCGCAGCGGCGGCAGCCGCACCGGGGTGGCGCCGCTTCGGATGTCGGGGGCCTTCGCGCTATCGACGGCGGCGTTGTGCCTGTTCGTTTCTTTGCTGTCGCCGTGGCTGGCCATCTTGGCCTCTGGCGGGCGCATCAGGGTCGGGTTGGGGCTGATCGTGTCGTTCTCGATCTTGATGATCTTCCAGGCGGCTAAGTACCCACTCGGCATGTACATGACTGACGCGCGCGGAATGCGCTACCAGGCATTGATGATCGTGGTCGTGCTGCTGCCGTTGAATCTCGGTCTGTCGTGGTATCTGGCCATCCACATCGGAGCAGCGGGTCCGGTGATCGGTTCGGCGGTCGGGGTGTTCCTGTCGCAGGTCGTCGCAAACTGGGTTTACGTGCGCCGAGAACTGCGTTCCGTTGGGCAAATCACAGCCTGACGACGCTCGGCGCAGTGCGTGACGGGATGGCATTCTGGGCGTCGAACAGCAGCTCGGCGCGGTCGACCAGGGTCGCAGGATCGTAGACGCTGTGTGGCGTCAGGAGCAGCACGCAATCAGCGTCACCGAGCGCCCGATCGGTCAGCGCGCTACGCCGCAGTCGCATGTCCTTGGTGCTGACGGACGCAACGTACGGATCGTGGAAGGTGACCTTCGCGCCGCGCTTGTGCAGGGCGGCGAGCACCCGCAGCGAGGCCGATTCGCGCATGTCACCGACGTTGGCCTTGTAGGTGACCCCAAGTGCGAAGATCCGCGCACCCTTCACAGACTTGCCCTGGTCGTTGAGGGCCTCGACGACGCGGTCGGCGACGTAGCTCGGCATCTGTTCGTTGATGTCCTGTGCCATCTCGACCAGGTGGAACCGCCGGCCGGTGTCGCGGCGGGTCTGCCAGGACAGATACGTGGGATCCAGCGGGATGCAATGCCCGCCGACGCCCGGGCCTGGGTAGAACGGCATGAAGCCGAACGGTTTGGTCGCAGCCGCCCGCACGACTTCCCATACATCGATGTCCTGCGTCGCACACAGCATGGCCAGCTCATTGACCAGGGCAATGTTGACCATGCGGAACGTGTTCTCGAGGAGCTTGGCCATCTCGGCGGCGCGGCAACTGCTGAGCGTCTCGACGTCGTCGACGATGTGCCGGTAGAACGTCGCGGCGACATCTGTTGCCTCGGGCGTCACGCCGCCTACGACCCGTGGCGTGTTCCGCAGACCGAACTTGACGTTGCCGGGGTCGATTCGTTCGGGTGAGTAGGCCAGCAGGAAGTCGCGCCCACAACGTCGGCCGCCGGTTTCGAGCAGCGGGCGCAGGACCGACTCGGTCGTGCCTGGGTAGGTGGTGGACTCGAGGACGACCAACGAGCCTGGTTTGAGCAAGGTGGCGAGCTGGCGGCCGGCCGACTCGATCGCGGACAGGTCGGGCTGGTGGTCGACGAGGGGAGTCGGTACGCAGATGATCACGACGTCGGCTTCGGCGGCTATGGCCGCGTCGGTGCTGAAGTGGATCCGACCGGTGTCGACGGCCAGGGAGACGAGCGAGTCGGCCACCCCAGGAACGACGTTGCGCCCCTGGGACAGGCCTGCGACGCGCTCGGCGTCGACATCGACTCCGTCGACTCGCATACCGGCAATGGCCGCCGCGGCAGCAACCGACAGGCCCACGTAACCCTGGCCGATGACGCACACCCGGCAGGTCGCGGTGTCGACGCTGCGCTGCAGTCGGGCTAGGCCTCGCATCACGTGACGGCCGCTGCCGTGAGCAAGGCGCGGCTGCCGTACTTTCGTATTACTCGCATCAGACCATCCCCCGATTGGTCACACAGAACCTGAATTCTTGCATTTCTGCCCGGCCAGGAGCAATGCGAGGCGCCTTCGTGCCCCTTGGGGCGCGGCATGATCGCCGGATCAGGGACCTGCACTAGCGCGTCGGGTCGATCGCGCCCGGTTCGCCGCGCGTTCGAACGCTTCGGCGTGCGCCCGGCCGATTTGCGCCCAGTCGCGGCCGCTGAGATCCGGGGCGCCGCCCGGCGGGTTGGCGCGGATACTTTCGCTGGCTGCGCCCAGTTGGGGTGCGTCGATCGCGCCGCGGTACCGGAGTAGCCATTGCGGCCCGACTTCCAGGGCGAGTGCATCGGTGATCTCGTTCTGGGGGACGAGCACCGGCCGTGAAAGCGACAGCGCGAGCAGGGCGGCGCCAGAATTGTGCAACTGCCGGTACGGCAGCACGATCAGCGCTGCCCGGCCGATCTCGGACGCGGCTTCGGCATCGGACACGTGGCGCAAGTCTGCGGTTATTCGGTCATCGGCTGCGGCAGCCGCTTCGACGGCGGCGACGACCTGTTCATCATCGGGACTGCCCACGATCCGCAACGTCAGCGCAGGATTGTCGAGGGATCGAAATGCAGCAAGCAGATCTTCGACGCCCTTGTATCTTCGGATTCGGCCGAAATACACCAGGCGCCCGACCTCGATATCCGGGACCGGATGGTCGATGAACCAGTCACGGTAATGCCCATGGGCGATGACGGTGCATGGGGCGTCGGTCGGCGCGGAAGTGAACTCGTTGAGTGCAATCCACGAGGTCGTCCACCTGTCGCACAGGCGCAGCAGCCAGCCTTCTATGCGAGTGCCCGGTTCGTGTGGAGCGGGGTTGTGCAGGGTCTGGACGAGCGCTATGTGACTGAGGCGCAGGCGGATCAGGACGACCAGGAACAGCGCGCGCCGAGCCGACGTCCGGACAAGATTGCGATCGCGGATCAGGACTTCTGGCCAGTGCACGTGCAAGACGTCGAACTTTCCCAATAGCGCGGCGCGCCAGGAAAACATGCGTAGCTCGACGTGTGTGGAGAGGGCGTTGACCAGTTGGGTCTGGTAGGGGTTGGTCGTGTCGCGGATCGCGACGAACGACTCCATCACGATTGGTCGCGTAGCCCCGCCGGCGAGCCGGGCCGGTATCAACTGAACGTCACTGCACGTTGCCCACGAACAACACCACCGGTGCCTCAGTGGTGTAGCTCAGGCTGATTGTGACTGGATTTCGGTGGCTCTTCGACAGCGCGAAGACGTAGGTTGCTGTGCTGCTCTTGCCGGCCGCGACGACGCCGCGGAATGGGTCGGCAGGCTTGCCGATCATCGAGACGGACGGGATACCCGCCGCGTCGTCCAGGTTCGCGGTAACGCTCCCGAGGTCGATTGGGCCACTCGAACCGTTTGTGATGACGAAGCTGACCGCGACCGCCGGCCCCGATATCTCTCCGACGCCTTGGCCGACCGCGTTGAAGTTCCTGAGCTTCGAGATGCGCGCCGTGACGCGGTTCCCGAACGACGCCGTCGCACCGGTCGCAACGGGTCTGGCGCGGGCCACGGACTTTGCCGGGACCGTTTTGTTGATCGAACCGGATTGCTGCCCTGTGGCGGAGTTTGTCGCCGACGTCTGACCATTCGATGCCGTGCCCTTCGCGGGCGAGGACCCGTCGTGGCTCGTGCATCCTGCGATCATGAGCACGAACGCCGCCGAACCCACAGTCAGGGAAAGCGCGCGCGGTACAGCACTCACTGTTGCGACCAACTCCCCCGATTAGCGGCGCAGAACACCGCGGATGTGGCGACGATATCGTCAGTTCCCCAGCAGCCAAGACCCGGAGTCGCTGTCGGAATCGTCGTCGTCGCGGCCGCGCTGGCGGCCGCCGGCATCGCCTCTGCGCACCCCCGCTGCTTGCGCCGAGGTCGAGTCGTAGGGCTTGGGACGGCGCTGGCCGATCCTCCGGCGTGTCGCGCCCTGCGCCGTGGCACGTGCCGCGCGCTCGACCGGCGTGCCGTTAGTCGGGCTCACCTCGACCTTGTGATGAGCCGGACTCAGTGAGATGTCGGGGGCGGCCCGCCCGATCGGCGTGCGGAGGGTGGGGCTCACATCGATGTTGTCGTGATCCGGAATCGGCGCGGTGGCCGGGGCCGCGTGCTCGACCGGCGGGTTCGAAATCGCGTCCGGGTCACCCTTGCCTCGGGCCCCGCCCCCGGGTGGGACCGTCCCGCGTGTGCGGACAATCCCCTCTAGGTCCGTTGACCGGTTCACGACCACGCCCGCGATCGTCCCGCCGACCTGGGCTATCGCGTTGACAGCACT
>JAOPWD010000102.1 GCA_025965875.1 Pseudonocardiales bacterium | reverse complement strand
GCGGAGCTGATGGGCGGGGACCTGCTGGCTGAGGTGGACGGCAGGTTGGAGTTCCGGCACGACCTGGTCCGGGAGGCGGTGCTGGCGACCATCCCGGCGTCGATGCTGGTGGCGCTGCAGCGGCACGCTGCGGAGGTGTTGCTCAGTGCCGGGGCGAGCGCGGCGGAGGTGGCGCCGCTGCTGCTGGCCAGCGCCGGTCCCGGCGACGCGGCCGCGATCGCCGCGCTGCGGGCCGCCGCGGCGGAGCTGGCTGGGACCCAGCCAGCGGCCGCCGCCGACATCACCGCACGCGCCTTAGAGCTGGCGCGGGTCGACGACCCGCACCGCGGCGCGCTGGTCGCGGAGACGGTGCTGCGACTGCACGCCGCCGGTCGGCCGGGCGAGGCTGCGGCCGTGGCCGCGCGGGAATTCCAGCGGACCCTGCCGCCGGAGCAGGAGGCGGAGGTCCGGCTGAACCTGTCCGTGATGTTTTCCCGCTCACCCGGCGAGCGCACCGAGGACAACCGGCGGGCGCTCGCTCTCGATGGTGTGTCGACAGGTTTGCGCGCCCAGCACCTGGCCCGGTTGACCCACAACCTGGCGACGAGCGGCCACTACCGGGAGGCCGGCCGGGTGGCCGGTCTGGCCGCGGACGCCATCCGTACCTCCGGCGAGCGCAGCGCGGGCCCGGCGCTGCGCACGGCGGTCGCGGTGCTCGAGTACGCCGAGGAGCGGTACGAGCGGATGATCGAGATCATCGACGCGGTCCCTCCAGGACAACCCCGCGGTCCGGAGGATCCCCGCTCCGACGTCGCCGCCGCATGGCGCTGCGAGGCCCAGGCGATATTGGACGGCCTCGACGTGGCACTAGCGGAGACGAACCTGCGACTGGCCGCCGCCGAGCGGGCGGGACGGGCCTGGGCCGTGCACATCTGGCTCGCCTGGCGCGGTCGCCTGCTGTTCCAGGCCGGCCGCCTCGACGATGGCCGGGCGAATTTGGACGCCGCGCTGGCGATGGCCGACGTCGGCGGTGCCAACGTGGCCAACGCCGCCGGCCTGCTGACCCTCGGCCGGATCGGGCTGCACACCGGTGACGACGGCCTGGTGGCGGCGGCACACCAGCTCGGGGCCGAACGACTCGACCAGCGGCTTCCCAGCATGCGCCAGTCCCTCGCCTGGCTGCGGGCCTTAGAGGCGGCCGCCCATGGCGACCCGGCGCGGGCGCTGGCCTACGTCACGATCGGCGACGACGAGCCGGGCAACGGCCTGCCCAGCCTGCCGCGCGACATCACCGACGACACCCAGCTGGTCCGGATCGCGCTCGCCGCCGGGGACCGTGCACGTGCGCTGGACACCGTCGAGCGGGCGGAGCGGCGCGCTGCCAACCACCCCGCCACCGCGACCATGGCCGGCGTCGCGGCCCACGCCCGCGGGTTGCTCGACGGCAAGCCCGAGGCACTGGCAGCCGCGGTCGAACGCTACCGCTCCGGCGTGCGCCCGCTCGCGCTGGCCTCCGCGCTGGAGGACACCGGCTCGTACGTCGCGACCGACGGTCATCGCGACACCGCGGTGCAATGTCTCGGCGAAGCCTTGGAGACCTATGTGCGCCTCGGCGCGACCCGGGACGCTGCCCGGACCCGGGGAAAGCTGCGCGACCTCGGAGTTCGCCGCCGGATCGGCCCGCAACGGCGCAGTGCCGGCTGGGGCGGGCTGACCGAATCCGAGCTGCGGGTCGCCCGGCTTGCCGCCCGCGGGCTGACCAACCGCCAGATCGGCGAGCGGCTGTTCATCTCCCCGCACACCGTCTCCTCCCACCTCCGGCACACCTTCACCAAACTTGAGATCTCCTCCCGCGTCGAACTCGCGAGAATTGCCACCCAGCACGAACCGGCCCGCGCGTAGCAGGGGCGCATGCATCACTCGGCCCGGACGATACGCGCAGTGATCGACTCCCTAGAGCTCTGACCGGACGTCACGGGCACGGCATCACCTGGCTGAACGCGGCAACAGCCAGATCTCCGTGGGACATTACCCAGAGGCAAATCTATCCGCCAAGAGAGTGGATCCCGGTCTCGGCGATTGACCGGTGGTGACGCAAAACCTCCTCGATCAAAAAGGTAAGAAACTTCTCGGCAAAGGCTGGGTCAAGCCCGACATCCTTCGCGAGGTGCCGAAGCCGTTCGACTTGCTCGGCTTCTCGCTCTGGGTCGGAAGCTGGGAATCCGTGTGACGCTTTGAGGTGGCCGACCTCTTCCGTGCACTTGAAGCGCTCAGCCAAAAGGTTCACGAGGGCCGCATCGAGATTGTCAATGCTGCGGCGCAAGCGGCGCAAGTCGCTCAAGGCGCCTTGGCCTTCTTCGGGGTGTCGTAGCGATTCGGAGTCCATCGTGCTCCATTCAGGGCGGGCATCGGGTGGTCAGGACACGACCGGCGGTCCGACCTGTGCGCGTGGAAGTTCGCGCAGCCACGGGGTCTATGCCCGGATGAGGGCTGCGGCGCGTTCGGCTATGGCGTAGACGGTTGCGTTGGTGTTCGCGGAGATGGGTGAGGGCATGACGGAGGCGTCGGCCACCCGAAGTCCGCTGATGCCGTGCACGCGCAGGTCGGTGTCGACGACAGCGTCCTCGGCGGGGCCGATCCGGCACGTTCCTGCGTAGTGGGAGTAGCTGCGAAGATTCGTTCGCGGGTAGGCGCGCATGCTCTCCTCGTTCTGCACCTCGGGGCCGGGGAGCACCTCCTCGCCACGCCACCGGTCCAGTGCAGGCGCGCCGCCGATCTTGCGGGCCGCGCGCAGGCCGCTCGCTACCGCGTCGAGGTCGCGGGGTTCGGTGTAATAGTTCGGGTCGATCACCGGTGCCGTGCCTGGCGCCGCGTCGGCCAGCCGGATCGAGCCGCGGCTGTCGGGACGCATCAGCGCGACCACGATCGTGTAGCCGGCGCCCAGTTCCGGGCCGGGGAGAGTGTCCTCTCGAAGTGGCACGTCGACGAACATGACCTGCAGATCCGGCGTGTCGATGCCCGCGTGGCTGCGGATCAGCCCCATGGCCTCGCCGTGGTTGTTCACCCCCGGGGGCACCGGCTGCGCCGAGCGATAGACGATCCCGGACATCGGGTGGTCGTGCAGATTCGCGCCGACGCCGGGCAGGTCCACGATGACATCGACGCCGACCTCGTGCAGGTGGGACTGCGGGCCAATGCCGGAGAGCATCAGCAGTTGCGCGGAGCCGACGGTACCGGCGGTGAGTATGACTTCGCCCGAGCAGCCCGCCGCGAACCCGTCGGTGCCCACACTGTACTCGACCCCGGTGCAGCGCCCGGAATGCAGCTTCACCCGATGCACCAGTGCGTCGGTCACGACGCGCAGGTTGGGGCGGCCGAGTGCGGGCGTGAGGTAGGCATCAGCGGCGCTCTGTCGCCGGCCATCGACGATGTTCAGGTCGCACCACCCGAAGCCTTCTTCCAGTCCACCGCTGAGGTCGGCTGCTTGGCGATACCCGAGCTCG
>JAOPWD010000453.1 GCA_025965875.1 Pseudonocardiales bacterium | reverse complement strand
CTCGATCAGGTCGTGCGGCCCCTGCGCAACGGGCAGGACGCGCGTTACCAGGAGTGGGACTGGGTCATCGACGCCGGCGGCCCGTGGCACGACATCGCCGCGGGCTGCGTGGTGGTGGTCGAGGGCGTCTCCGCGACGCGAGTCGAGGTCGACCTGCCCTGGGCGCTGCGCATCTGGGTCGAGACTCCACGCGAGACCCGGTTGGAACGAGCGCTCGAGCGTGACGGGCCGGGACTGATGGCTCGGTGGTTCGACGACTGGATTCCGTCCGAGCAGGCCTATATCGCCGGGCAGCGGCCGCGCGAGCGCGTCGACCTCGTCGTCAGCGGAATCGAAGAGCTGTGACGTTGTCGGCCGGTCGTGTCACGATCGGGCCATGTGGGAGACGGCCGAGGAATTGACGGCGTTGCAGAACCTGTTCGATCTCAGCTTCGACCATGCGTCGGAGCATCTGCTTGCGATCATGACGCCCGAACGCAGGCTCACCGCCGAGCAGGCGGTCGCCGAAGTGCCGAGCCCGGCGGTGCTCAACCTGGCCACGGTCACCGGGGCCGGTGAGCCGCGGCTGTCGGCTGTCGACGGCCATCTCATGCATGGGCACTGGTACTTCACCACCGATGCGGGATCCCCGAAAGCGCGTCAGTTACGCGCCCGGCCGGCGGTCAGCGCGTCGTATACCCCGCGCGACGGCTTCGGGGTCTTCTGCCACGGCCGGGCGGCGCTGCTCGACGGTGCCGAGAAGCAAATGCTGCGAGACCACTTCACCACCACCTACGGTGCCGATCCGGAGGAGTGGGGAACCATCGCGTACTTCCGGCTGGATGCGAGCTGGATGGTCGCCTTCGCCATGACCGACGACGAGATGGCCAAGATCGAGGCCGAGAAGGCCGCCCGCGAAGCAGCTCGCTGAGCTCGCCGGTGCGTCCGCGATGATGACGACGTGACTTTCGGACATATTGCCGCTGATGCCCTGCTGCTCGACATGGACGGCGTGCTCGTCGACTCGAACGCCACGGTCGAGTCGCATTGGTCGCAGTGGGCGGCGCGGCGCGGACTGCCGGTGGCCGAGGTCATGCGCGGCGCGCACGGCACACCGACGCGCGACAACGTCGCCCGGTTTGTCGCCGCCGACGAGGTCGTCGCCGAGACGGCGTGGATCGAGTCCCTCCCGGTCGACGGCGACGACGACGTGGCGTTGCCCGGTGCTGCCGCTGCCTTGAGCCAACGCGTCATGCCTGTCGCCGTCGTCACGTCCGCACCGAACCAAGTGGCGCGGTGGCGGCTGGAACGGGCGGGTCTGCGTGTACCGGCTGTCGTGGTCGGGGCTGACGACGTTGCGCGGGGCAAGCCCGACGCGGCGCCGTATCTGCGGGCCGCGGCGCTGCTCGGCGTCGACCCGTCCCGCTGCGTCGGTGTCGAGGACAGCCCCGTTGGTCTCGCCGCCCTGCGGGCGGCCGGTGCCGCCCCGCTCGCCGTGCTGACCACCTTCGACGCCGCCGAACTCGACGCACTGGCGCATCTGCCGGATCTGGCCGCGCTGGTGATCGAACCCGGTCAGGTCAGCTGGACCCCGGTCAGCACCTGAACTGGGCAAAAGCAGGCGGCGGACGCGGGGAGCATGGTGGTCCCGTGAACATGGGAGAATCGAGCGGCTATGACCTCCCTGCCACTTGTCTTCGACGCGCCCAAACGCGGCCTGCCGCCACGCCATCTCGCTGACCTCGACGAGGCGGGGCGCCGGGCGGCCGTCACCGACCTCGGCCTTCCCGCGTTTCGTGCCGATCAGCTCAGCCGCCACTACTTCGGCCGCCTGGAGAACGATTCGGCGGCAATGACCGACCTGTCGCCGGCACTGCGCGACCAGCTGGCGGCCGAACTCCTGCCGCCGTTGCTCACCGAGGTCCGGCACCTCGAGACCGATGCCGGCACGACTCGCAAGTCGTTGTGGCGGCTGCACGACGGCACGCTCGTCGAGAGCGTCCTGATGCGCTACCCGGCCCGTACCGGCCACCCCGAACGGATCACCGTGTGCGTCTCGAGCCAGGCCGGCTGCGGGATGGCGTGCCCGTTCTGCGCGACCGGACAGGGCGGCCTGAAGCGCAACCTGTCCACCGGCGAGATAGTGGACCAGGTCGTCGCGGCGGCCCGCGACAGCGCGCGCGGCGAGATCCCCGGCGGCCCGGGGCGGCTGTCGAACGTCGTGTTCATGGGCATGGGGGAGCCACTGGCCAACTACTCGCGCCTGGTGGCCGCCCTGCGCCGTTTGATCGACCCGTCGCCGGCCGGGCTCGGCCTGTCGCAGCGCTCGATCACGGTGTCGACGGTCGGGCTGGTCCCGGCGATCGACAAGCTGGCGAACGAGGGTCTCAACGTGACGCTCGCCGTGTCCCTCCACGCACCCGACGACGAACTTCGCAACACGCTGGTACCGGTCAACACCCGGTGGAACGTGGCCGAGGTGCTCGCCTCCGCCGACGCCTACGCCGCCCGTACCGGCCGCCGATACTCCATCGAGTACGCGATGATCCGCGACATCAACGACCAGCCGTGGCGTGCCGACCTGCTCGGCGACCTGCTCGCGCCGCGGCTCGCGCACGTGAACCTGATCCCGCTCAACCCGACCCCTGGGTCGGACTGGGACGCCTCGCCCAAGCCGGTCGAGCGCGAGTTCGTCCGTCGGCTCGAGCAGCGCGGGGTGCCAGTGACAGTCCGCGACACGAGGGGTCGCGAGATCGACGGTGCCTGCGGGCAGCTCGCCGCCTCAGGTTGAGTCCGAACAACGAGTATCCCGAGTGACGCAACGGCGGCCTGGCCAGACGACTGCGCGCGCCCGTACCGCCGTGCTCGCCGACCTGCTGCGCACCGCCGCACGCCTCGACCGCACCCAATCCGACCCGGTCGTCGCCGCCCGCAACGCGATCGGTGTCGCTCTGCCGCTGGCCATCGGAGCGCTGGCCGGCAACGCCGCGCTCGGCCTGGCCGCGACGATCGGCGCGCTGCAGACCGCCTTCGCCGACCGGCCCGGTCCGTACCGGCTCCGGATGCTCCGGATGCTCGGCACCGCCTTCGCCGCGGCCGTGACGAGCACCCTGGCCGTCCTGCTCTCGCGCAGCGACGTCGGATCGGCCCTGTTGCTGCTGGTCCTCGGCTTCGCTGCCGGTCTGCTGCTGACGGCAGGGCCGAGCGCCACCCAGGTGGGGGTAGCGGCAACGGCAGCGGCGCTTGTCCTCGGGCACCTGCCGCAGAGCCCGTCAGTGGCTTGGCACGTCGGGTTGCTGGTCCTTGCGGGAGGTGTGGGGCAGGCCGTCCTGGCCATCGCGGCGTGGCCGTTGCGGCGGCACCGACCTGAGCGGCTGGCCCTGGCCGGGCTCTACCGTGAGCTGGCCGCTGCGGCCCGCCAGCCCACGGGGACGCACGTCGGCCCGCCGGCCAGTGTCTCTCTGACCGCGGTTCGCCAGACGCTCTACGGTCTGGGGCATGACCACGGCCCCAGCGTCGAGGCGTACCGGGTGCTCCTTGACGAGGCCGAGCGGATCCGCCGCGAACTGCTCGTGCTGAGCGCGCAGGCCGAACGACTGACCGAGGCCGGCGCGACCTCGGCCGCCGAGACGGTCCACACGGTCCTCGCCACGGCAGGAGACGTGCTGGGCGGGGTGGCCGCCGCCCTCGACAACGGTCGCGAGATCGATCCCGGCGTGCTGGTTCCGATCCGGCAGCGGATGCGGGAGCTGATCTCGGTGCTCGACGATCCCGAGACACCCGGCGGCGAGTTGACCAGGCGGGCCGCTGCGGCGCGAGCGCAGAGCCTGGCGGCGCAGTTGCGAGCCGTCGTAGAGACGACGCGTACCGGCGCAACTGAGGGTGGTCACGACGAGGAGCCCGACGGGTACGGCGTGCTGCGGTTGCGCGACCCGGTGGCCATCCTGCGGGCCAACCTCACGCCGGACTCCGCCGTCCTGCGCCACGCGGTGCGGGTCGGTGTCCTGGTGGCCGCATCCGACTTCGTGGTTCGACTGGCCGGCACCGATCGCGGTTACTGGATACCGCTCACCGTGCTGGTCGTACTGCGGCCCGATTTCGCGTCCACCTTCCAGCGATCCTCGATGCGAGTGGCGGGCACGATCGTCGGCCTGCTCGTCGCAAGCGAACTCGTGCACTGGATCCCCGGTGGGCAGTGGTACCAGGTGGCGCTGGTCGGCGTTCTCTTGTTCGGGATGCGTTTCGCCGGCCCCGGCAACATCGCACTCGCCTCGGCCGCGCTCGCCGCGCTCGTCGTCGTCTTGCTCTCCATCAACGGCGTGGCGCCGCACTCATCCGTGATCCCGCGCGGTGCCGACACCCTGATCGGCGGCGCACTTGCCCTCGTGGCCGCGCTCTTCTGGCCGGTATGGGAGCGCCAACTCCTGCCGGAGCGGCTCGCCGAGGTGCTCGCGGCATATCGGGACTACCTCGAGGCGGTGATCGATCCGTCGTCAGACGACGAGCGGCTGCAGAAGGCGCGAGCCGCGGCGCGACTGGCACGCACCAACGCCCAGGCGTCGCTCGACCGAGCCCGGTCCGAGCCGGTACGCGGGCAGGGACAGGTCGAGCTGGGGGAGGCTGTCCTGGCCCACACCCACCGTTTCATCCACGCCATGCTCACTATCGACGCGGTCCGCGGATCCCTGCGCAAGGTCAGCGAGTCCACCAACCTGACGGAGTTCATGGCGCTGGCGGCCGAGGTGCTCGACTGCTGTGAGCAGTCCATCCGGTTGGAGCAGCCACCGCAGGCCGTCCCGAAGCTGCGGCCGGCGGAGGTGCGGCTGGCCCGGGCGCTGGCCGCTGAGCCGGCGCGAGCCGGCGACGTCGAGGCGGCCGGCGCGATCGTCGATGCGTGCGATCGGATCACCGACAGCCTCGACACGCTGGTCAACGAATTGCGGCGTCAGCTCGGCGCGGCTCGCGATAGCGTCGCACCACATGAGTGATGACACCTTCGCCGACCTCGCCGCCTATGCGGCGCTTGCGCGCCTGACCGGCCTGGCGCTCAGCACCGATGGCACGCGGCTGGTCGCGTCGATGCAGCAGCCTGACGACAAGGGCGCGCGCTACACATCGTCGTTGTGGGAGCTCGATCTCGGCGGGGGTGAGCCAACCCGGCTGACCCGCTCGGAGAAGGGCGAGTCCGCCCCGGCCTTCCGCCCTGACGGATCGCTGTTGTTCATCTCGGCCCGTCCCGACCCCGACGCCGATCCGGACAGCGACGACGAAGCCGCGCTGTGGCTGCTGCCGCCAATGGGCGAGCCTCGGGTGGTGGCCAGCAGCCCCGGCGGGCTCGGCGGGGCGGTGGTGGCGGTGGAGTCCGGGGCGGTGGTGCTGTCGGGCAGCAGGCTCGTCGACTCGGCAGACGCGGACGACGATGCGCGCCGCCGTAAGGATCGCGACGACCGCAAGGTCACTGCCATCCTGCACACCGGCATGCCGATCCGGTACTGGGACCACGAACTCGGCGACCAGTCACCGCGGCTGCTGCACCTCGCAGCAGGCGGCGACGACGCGCCGCGCGACCTGGTGCCCGACGCCGGCTTCGCACTCACCGAGGCCGACTACTCGATCAGTGCCGACGGCCGCACGATCGCCACGACGTGGGGCGAACGCGAGCGCGGAGGCCGGATGCCTTACGGCGTCAGCCTGATCGACGTTGCGACGGGCGAGCGCACCGCGCTCGCTGCCCAGCCCGGTGTGCAGTCCGGCGGCCCGCGGTTGACGCAGGACGGGCGCCGGCTCGTGCACTCGCCCGAGGCCGAGGGCGATTTCGACACGCCGCTGACCCAGGCGCTCCTGCTCCACGAGGTCGGTACGGACTCGCCGCCCGTCCAGATCGATCTCGGCGATGTTTACCCGACCGAGTGGGTGTGGGGACACGACTCGCACACGCTGTTCATCGCCGGCGACTGGCATGGCCGCTCGCAGGTCATC
>JAOPWD010000075.1 GCA_025965875.1 Pseudonocardiales bacterium | reverse complement strand
GCGGCTACAGGGGCAGGTCCTCGAGCATCTCGGTGACCAGCGCCGCGATCGGCGAACGCTCGGAGCGAGTCAGCGTGACGTGGGCGAACAGCGGGTGACCGCGCAACGCATCGATGACCGCGGCGATGCCGTCATGCCGGCCGACCCGCAGGTTGTCGCGCTGAGCGATGTCGTGGGTGAGCACGACCCGCGACCCTGACCCGATGCGCGAGAGCACGGTCAGCAGCACGTTGCGTTCCAGTGACTGCGCCTCGTCGACGATGACGAATGAGTCGTGCAGCGAACGGCCGCGGATGTGCGTCAGCGGCAGGACTTCCAGCATGCCGCGGTCAAGCACCTCGTCCATCACGTCGGAGGTGACGAGCGCACCCAGGGTGTCGAATACGGCCTGCGCCCACGGCGACATCTTCTCGCCCTCGTTGCCGGGGAGGTAGCCGAGATCCTGGCCACCAACGGCATACAGCGGACGGAACACGACGACCTTCTTGTGGGCGCGCCGCTCGAGAACCGCCTCGAGCCCAGCGCACAGCGCCAGCGCCGACTTGCCGGTGCCGGCGCGCCCGCCGAGCGAGACGATGCCGACGTCGGGGTCGAGCAGCAGGTCCAGCGCCACCCGCTGCTCGGCGGAGCGACCGTGCAGGCCGAACGCCTCGCGGTCGCCGCGGACCAGCCGCACCTGCTTGTCGGGCGTGATCCGGGCCAGCGCGGATCCCTTCGACGAGTGCAGGACGAGGCCGGTGTGACACGGCATCTCGGCGACGTCGGCGAAGTCGTGGTGTTCGACGAGATCGATCGGCTCGCCGTCGTAGAGGGCGTCGACGGTACCGCTCGAGACGTCGAGCTCAGCCATCCCCGTCCACGGGCTCGAGTCTGCGACGGGGTGCATGCGGTACTCGTCAGCGGGCAGCCCGACCGATGCCGCCTTGACCCGCAGCGGCATGTCCTTGGTCACCAGCGTGACGTCGCGGCCGTCGGCGGCGAGGTTCAGGGCGACGGCCAGAATCCGTGAGTCGTTGCTGTCGAAGCGAAAGCCTGCGGGCAGCGTCGAGAGGTCAGCGTGATTGAGCTCGACGTTGAGCATGCCGCCGCAATCGCCGATCGGCACGGGCGCGTCGAGGCGACCGTGCTTGATGCGCAGATCGTCGAGAACCCGCAGTGTCTGCCGGGCGAACCAACCCAGTTCGGGGTGGTGCCGCTTGCCCTCCAACTCGCTGATGACGACCAGCGGCAGCACGACTTCGTGTTCGTCGAACCGGCCGAGCGCTCCTGGGTCGGAGAGCAGCACGGAGGTATCGAGCACGAAGGTGCGTACGCCGGGACGGGCGGTCGTCGGCAGCGGGGCAGCACTCATGATGGGCTCCTGACGGGGGAGTTGACGCGAACGAGCATGTTCACACTCGTCGCGCTCTCGGAGATCCGGTCGACCCGGCCCGGTGCGCAGCGCACCAGCGAGGACGTTCCGGTCCCCTCGCTGGTTATTGCCACCGGTGCGGGACCTCCCGAGCAGACCGGATACGCCGGGCCGCCGAGTTGGACGCTACGTGCTGACAGGTCGTGGCAACAGCAGGCTCGCTGCGAATTGACGTTTCGCGCCAGTAACACTCCGACCGGCCGACTGACTCTTCGCCGCGCCGCGAGCGACCGCTCAGTCTGAGAATTCAACAAATTCAAACATGGCCTCCGAGGCGCGAGTGCGGGCCGCTTCAGTGTGTCCCGCTGCGCGGTGTTGCCCAGATTTTCTGGATGTTTCTTCGCATATCCTTAAGTTACCTACTCTTGACCTCTCGGACCTTTCTGTTCGGTAATAGGCCCGGTTGTTTCGATCGTGACGATTCATGATCGAGCATGTTCGACTCATTGCAGACACGCGCCCGCGTCCCCGGGGCGGCCAAGAACGGGAGTGTCCATGCACAGGCACCGAACAACAAGATCCACGATGGTGGCGCTCGGCGCCGCCGTGCTCGCAGCCACCGCCACGGCCGCAATCGGTACGGACTCGTCGGCCGCCGCCATCGGCACGGCATCGGCGGCGGCCGCACCCGCGCCGTCCTACAACGGGCTGGCTCTCACGCCGCCGATGGGCTTCAACGACTGGAACGCCTTCGGCTGCAACGTCAGTCAGGACCTGGTCGAGCAGACCGCACTCGCGATGCACCAGAACGGCATGCAGGCCGCCGGCTACGACTACGTAAACATCGACGACTGCTGGATGAACGGGCGCAATGTCGTCGGCACCGCCGCCAAGATCGCCGCCGGCCGCGACGCGAACGGACACCTCGTCGCCGACCCGACCTATTTCCCGGACGGCATCGCCGCCCTGGCGAAATACGTGCACTCGCTCGGTATGAAGCTCGGCATCTACGAGGACATCGGCACCGCGACGTGTCAGGGGCTGGCCGGGAGCTACGGCCACGAAGCCACCGATGCGCAAGACTTCGCCAACTGGGGCGTGGACTACCTGAAGTACGACGACTGCTTCCTGCCGCCGCAGATCCCACCCACGCCTGCCGGGTACCAGGCGGCCTATCAGGTCATGTCCGACGCGCTGGCGGCCACCGGGCGCCCGATCGTCTACAGCGTCTGCGAGCACACCGAGGCCGGCCAGTCCTGGCTGTGGGGCGCGACCCAGAGCAACCTGTGGCGCAGCACCTCGGACATCCGACCGAACTTCGCCAGCATGCTCACCAACTTCACGAAGAACTCCGTGCTGGCCGACTACGCCGGCCCCGGTCATTGGAACGACCCGGACATGCTCGAGATCGGCACCGGGGCGATCACCAAGCTGGCGGCTCCTGCCGTCGCCGGCGACACCAACGTCAAGGTCGCGAGCGTGTCCGCCGCGATACCGGGTAGCCCGATAACGGTGGGCACTGCAACCGGCGGCAACCTGCAGAGCGCCACCGTCTCCTCTGTGGGCACTGCGGCGACGACGACAACGCTGTTCGCGCCGGCCGCGACGGGCGACAGCACCGCGAAGGTGGCGAGTGTCAGTGGCTTCACCATCGGTGGACCGATCACGGTCGACACCGGCGCCGGCGCCCAGTCGGCGACGGTGACGTCCGTCGGCACCGCCGGGGCGAAGAGCACGCTGTTCACGGGCGCGGCGGCCGGTGACACGAACGTGAAGGTCGCGAGCATCGCCGGGCTGACCGTCGGCCAACCCATCCTCATCGACACCGGTGCGAGCCAGGAGGCTCCGGTCGTGACCTCCATTGGGACGGCGGGTAGCGCCACGACGCTGTCGGCCGCCACCACTCCCGGCGCCGCCAACATCAAGGTGGCCAGCGTGGCCGGCCTCGCCGTCGGCGATTCCCTGGCGATCGACACGGGCGCGAACCGCGAGGTCGTCACGATCTCCGCCGTGGGCACCGCCGGCGGCACCGGAACCGGTGTCACGTTCACTCCGGCGCTCGCCCTCACCCACGCGCGCGGCGCCGCCGTCCTGGATGTCAACAAGCCCGGCACCGGCGTCTCCTTCACGCCAGCCCTGGCCTCGGCGCACGCCGCCGGAACCGTGACCGAGGGCGACGGCACTGGTATCGCGTTCACTCCGGCGCTGACCGCGGCGCACCCCATTGGCACGAGCGTCGTGGGGCCGACCGGCACCGGTATCACCCTCACCGCCCCACTGGCGCAACCACATGCGAGCGGTGACGGCGTGGGCATCAGCGGCTCGACGGTTCCGGAGAGCCAGTCGGAGCTGAGCCTGTGGGCTGCTGAGGCCGCGCCGCTGATCGCGGGCACCGACGTCGTGAACATGGCCGCGCAGAACCTGGCCGTGTACACGAACAAGGACGTGATCGCGGTCAACCAGGATCCACTCGGCGTCCAGGCTCAGGTGCTGTCCAACGCGAATTCACAGTGGACGCTGGTGAAACCGCTCGCCGACGGCGCCAAGGCGGTCGTGCTGTTCAACGCCGGGGCCACGCCCTGGACCGGCGCCAGCGTCTCGCTGGCCGCGCTGGGACTGGACCCGAAACAGGCATATGACAGCCGCGACCTCTGGACGCACAGCAGCAGTACGGTGCGCGACACCATCGGCGTCGCCTCGATACCCCCGCACGGTTCGGTCATGGTCCGGGTCTCGTCCGCGGAAACGCTGGTGGGTGACCAGCTTGCATTGGTCGGCTCGGCCGATGGCGGCAGCTTCGCCGCACAGCTGCAGGCAGTGCTGAGCTCGCTCTCCAAAGGCAAGTCCAATGCCGCCTGCGGGCAGCTCGGCGCGTACGTCTCTCACGTCAAGGCACAGTCGGGCAAGGCGCTGACGAGCTCGCTCGCGGCGCAGTTGGTCGCCAATGCCGCGCAGATAGACCGGGTGATCGACTGCTGAACCGGCAGCAGTCCGGCGGCCGGGGAGCCTCGCCGACTCCCCGGCCGTCAGCCTGTCTCCGCGGGGCGCGACGCGTCGGCGCCCCACTGCGACCATGAGCCTGGATACAGCGCTGTATCGGTGTATCCGGCCAGCGCCAAGGCAAGCAGGTCATGGCAGGCCGTCACGCCGGAGCCGCAGTAGGCCACGACCCCGCCGTCGGCCGCCCCGAGCGCGGCGAACCGTTCGCGCAGCGTGGCCGCGTCGAGGAACCGGCCCGTCGCGTCGAGGTTGTCCGCCCACGGCGCACTGCGGGCGCCCGGGATGTGACCGGGACGCGGATCGATGGCCGGGTCGCCCTGCGCGTATCGCTCGGCGGTGCGCGCATCGAGGACGACCGGTGCCGCCGGCACAGTGCTGGCGTCGCGGAACCGGCCGGCCGGCCACGGGCGGCCCGGGCGTGTGACGGGCGGCAACGTCGGCACCTCGGTGCTCAGCTCGCCGGGCCAGGCCGCGAACCCACCGTCGAGCACCGCGACCGGTTCGTCCAGGACGTGCAGCAGCCACCACAGCCGCGCCGCGTTCGAGCCCCCCGCGTCGTCGTAGGCGACTACCGGCTGCCCCTCGGCGATCCCGACCCGGCCGAGCGCCGCCGCGAAGGCCGCGGCCGACGGTAACGGGTGCCGCCCGTCGGCGGTGCTGGCCGGAGCGGACAAGTCGGTGTCGATGTCCAGCCACACTGCTCCCGGGATGTGCCCGGCCTCGAACTCGGCCCGCCCCGAGCGCCCGTCGAGGTACCACCGCACGTCGACGACGCGCACGTCGTCCAGATGAGAGGCCAGCCAGTCACCGCTGACGAGTGGGGGGAGTTCAGCCGCCATAGCGGCGTTGCCGGGTGCCGTAATCGCGCAGCGCGCGCAGGAAGTCGATCTTGCGGAAGTCCGGCCACAGTGCGTCGCAGAAATAGAACTCCGAGTGCACCGACTGCCACAGCAGGAACCCCGAGAGCCGCTGCTCCCCCGACGTCCGGATGACGAGGTCCGGGTCGGGCTGGCCCTTCGTGTAGAGGTGCTCGGCGATGTGGTCGACGTCGATGACCTCGGCCAGCTCCTCGATGGACGTGCCCGCGGCGGCGTGCTCCTGCAGCAGCGAGCGCACGGCGTCCGCGATCTCGCGTCGGCCGCCGTAGCCGACCGCGACGTTCACCGTCAGCCCGTCGCGCCCGGCCGTGCGCTCCTCGGCCTTCTTGAGTGCCTCGGTCGTCGCGGACGGCAGCAGGTCGAGTGCGCCGACCGCCTGTACGCGCCACGGCTTGCCGTCGGCGGACAACTCCTCGGCCACGCCGGCGATGATGCGCAGCAGCGGATCGAGTTCGTCGGCCGGGCGGTGCAGGTTGTCGGTGGACAGCAGCCAGATCGTCACGTGCGCGACGCCGGCCTCGGTGCACCAGTCGAGCAGGTTGGCGATGTGCCGGGCCCCGATGACGTGGCCGTGGCTGACATCGTCGAAGCCGGCCGCCCGGGCCCAGCGCCGGTTGCCGTCGATCATGATGGCGACGTGCCGCGGGATCGGCAGCCCGTCCAGGTGTGCGCGTAGGCGCCGCTCGTAAACGGCATATACGGCATCGCGAACGCCCACCATTCAAACCTAGCCCCGCTGCCAGTGGGCCTGAACACCCGTTCCGCTCTCACGGCAGGCAGCTAACCTACGGTTGGGTAACCTTGACACGATGACCACCACCGACCCGACGGACGCCGGCCCTGTTGCGGTGCTCGCCACGGTCGTCGCCGAACTGAAGCCGCGACTGCGCGGCTGGTTGCACGCCTACGCGGCGGCGATTTCGATCGCTTCCGGGGTCGTTCTCGTGGCGGTGGCCGCCACCCTGCGCGGCGGTGCGGCCGGCACCACCACCGCCATCTACGCCGCGACCGTCACGCTGCTGTTCGGCACCTCCGCGCTCTATCACCGGGTCAACTGGGGTCCGCGCGCCCATTCGTTGATGAAGCGCCTGGACCACTCGATGATCTTCGTATTCATCGCGGGCACCTACACCCCGATCGCGGTGCTCACCCTGCCCCGTTCGTCCGCGACGGCGGTGCTTGTCGCGGTCTGGACGGGTGCGATCTTCGGCGTGCTGCTGCAGTCGGTGTGGCCGAGCGCCCCGGCGTGGCTGTCGGTGCCGTGCTACGTCGCCCTGGGCTGGGTGGCGGTGTTCGTGATGCCGCAACTGCTGCACAACGCCGGGGTGGCGGCGTTCGTCCTGATCGCCGCGGGCGGCCTTCTCTACACGTTCGGCGGCATCGTCTACGGCCTCAAGCGGCCCAACCCGCTACCCGAGGTGTTCGGCTTCCACGAGGTGTTCCACCTCTGCACCATCGTCGCCGCCGTATGCCACTACGTCGCGATCTGGCTGGCTGTCTTCAGCTAGCGCGCACCGCCCACCCGACCTGCCTGAGGAATATCCGGGCAGCATTGTCTCTTGACGTGGGTGTAATGATGTAATTGTTGTATACACGTAAGGAGACAACAAGATGCATGAACGCAGCGAACGCCGGTACCGAACCGGCGACAAACACGAAGGACACGGCCACCGTGGTGGCGGACGTGGCCGCGGCGGGCGAGGCTTCGGTCGGCGCGGTGGTTGGCAGCAGGCAGACCTGCCGCCGGCCGACGACGCGGCGGCCTGGCTGACCGGGCGGCTCCCTGGTGAGTGGTTCACCGGCGCGCCGGCGATCACCGTCGACCGCGAGGAAATCATCGTCATCGGCGAGCTGGAAGCCCCCGAGATCGACAAGGACGCAGACGAGACGGCCCGCAACTCAGCGGCGCTCGGACGCATCGGTCGCTTCCGCGAGGACACCCGCGAAGCGCGGATGCAGATCGCCGACGAGGCCGAGAGCCGCTACGGGCGCAAGATCGCCTGGGGCGCGAAGATCGGCGACAGCGAAGCGCTGTTCACCCACCTGGCGGTGCCGGTCATGACCCGGCTGCGCCAGGACGAGCGGCGGGTGCTCGACACTCTCGTCGACGCGGGCGTGGCCCGGTCCCGCTCCGAGGCACTGGCCTGGTGTGTGAAGCTGGTCGGTGAGCACACCGACGAGTGGCTGGCCAGCCTGCGCGATGCCATGACCAAGGTGGACGAGGTCCGCGCCGAAGGCCCCGGCCTCTAACCCACTCAGCAAGCCCCAGCTTTGCACCTTTCAGCGCCCTCATTCGCGCCAGTTTGGGGCGCTGAAAGGTGCAAAGCGGGATGTGGTTAGCGGCCGAGGGACTTGATCAGGTCAGCCACTGTCGTCACGGGCAGGTCGCAGACCATCCCGCGGCAGACGTAGGCGGCCGCTCCCCCGGCCACCAGCGGGCGCTCGGCCAGCAACGGCACCCCGTCGGCGTCCGGCTGACCGCTGACGATGACCGCGCCGGGCGGGCGGTACCTCCAGGCCGCGGCGCGGAGTTCGACGCCGCCGGGCTCGCCCACGGTCGCACTCACGATGGCCACCTGTACGGGACCGCCCACGAGACCCTCGGCCGCAGCCAGCGCCCAGCCCAGGAAACGCGGCTGCCGGGTGCCCAGGTCGCTGACGATCCGCAGTGCATCTTCGGCCGCGCGGCCATGCTCGTAGGAGCCCGTCAGCGCGGAATAGGTCAGCAGCGCGTGCGCCAGCGCACTTGATCCGGACGGGGCCGCGTTGTCGGTCGGGTCCTTGGGGCGCCGGACGAGTCGCTCAGCATCGTCCCCCGTATCGAAGAAGCCGCCCGGCCCGTCGGCGAAGTGCGCGAGCGCGAAGTCGAGCAGCGCGCCTGCCTCGCGCAGCCAGCGCGGATCGGCGGTGGCCTGATGCAGCGCCAACAGTCCCTCAGCGACATCGCCGTAGTCCTCGGCCACCGCCCGCGCGGCACCGACCACACCGTCGCGCGATGTCCGCATCAGCCGGCCGTCGACGACGTGCACGCGCAGCAACAACTCCGCGCTGCTCAGCGCCGCCCGCAAGTAACGCGGTTCCGAGAGCAGGACGCCGGCCTCGGCCAGCGCGGCAATCGCCAGCCCGTTCCATGCGGCGACCACCTTGTCGTCGCGGGCCGGCTGCGGCCGAGTCCGCCGCGCGGCCAAGAGTAGGCCACGAAACTCCTGCCATTGCTGGGGATTCTCTGGATCACGCAGCAATTGCAGCGTCGACGTGCCGTGTTCGAACGTGCCGTCTGCCGTCACCGAGAACAGCCCGGCTGCGGCGGCCGCATCGTCGCCCAGTAGTTCGCGCAGCTGCTCAGGCGTCCACACGTAGGTCAGCCCTTCGACGCCATCGGTGTCGGCGTCGAGGGCGGACGCGAACCCGCCCTGCTGCGTGCCCAGGTCGCGCAGCAAGAAGGCGGCGGTCTCGTGCACGATGCGCTCGGCCAGCGGTGACCCGGTCAGCCGGAACCAGTGCAGGTACACGCGCAGCAGCAACGCGTTGTCGTAGAGCATCTTCTCGAAGTGCGGCACCACCCACGCCTCGTCCACGGAGTAACGCGCGAAGCCGCCGGCCAGCTGGTCGTACATGCCGCCACGCGCCATCGCCTCCAGCGTGCGCTCGGCCATGGCCAGCGAGTCCGACGAACCAGTGCGTTCGTGCTGGCGCAACAGGAACTCGAGCACCATCGATGGCGGAAACTTCGGCGCCCGCCCGAAGCCGCCGTTGGTCTCGTCGAACTGCGGCACGAGCTGCGCGGCGGCCTCGTCCAACTGCTCGGCCTGCGGCACGGCGCCGCCCGCGAAGTCCGGGACGGCCTGCGCAATCGCCGACACCACACGTTGCCCTGCGTCCAGCACCTGAGCGCGATCGTCGCGCCACACCTGCGCGACCTGCAGCAGCAGCCGGGTGAACTGGTCGCGCGGGAAGAACGTGCCGGCGAAGAACGGCTCGCCGTCGGGAGTGAGCAGGCAGGTCATCGGCCACCCACCCTGACCGGTCAATGCCGTCGTGGCATCCATGTAGACCGCGTCGATGTCGGGCCGCTCCTCGCGGTCGACCTTGATGCTCACGTAGTGCTCGTTGAGCACGGCGGCGACGTCGACATTCTCGAACGAGTCGTGCGCCATGACGTGGCACCAGTGGCAGGCCGCGTAGCCCACGCTCAGCAGGATCGGCACCTCACGTCGCCGTGCCTCGGCGAACGCCTCGTCAGACCACGGCCACCAGTCGACCGGGTTGTCGGCATGCTGGCGCAGATAGGGCGACGTCGACGCCTCGAGCCGGTTCATACCCACTACCCTGCCAGCAGCAGGGCGCCCGGTCTCGCACGTCCAGGCCGCGGCCGTCCAGCAGGACGCCGATCAGGCTCAGATCCAGTCGCCGCCGACCATCACCCGCTGCAGCCGAAGATCGGCATCCAGCACCACCAGATCGGCGGCCAGCCCGGCGCT
>JAOPWD010000070.1 GCA_025965875.1 Pseudonocardiales bacterium | reverse complement strand
TCGTATCCGAGGAGCTGAACCCGAACGGCGGCGTCGTACCGGACCACGGCAGCGGCACCCGCTCGCCGTCGCGCCCGCGCTCGGTGTGCCCGGTACGTTCCCAGGTCGGGTCCTGGAGCGCGTCGTCAGGCAGGTCGACGTTGGCCAGCCCCAACTCATCACCGTTGTAGATGTACGCGGCGCCGGGCAGTGACAGCTGCACCAAGGCCGCCGCCCGAGCCCGGGCCACGCCCACCGCGCCGCCGCCGAAGCGGGTGGCGGCCCGGTTCACGTCGTGGTTATCGAGCACCCACGTGCAGGGCGCCCCGACGTCGGCCATCGCGCGCAGCGATCGCTCGATCGCGTCCTGGAACGTCTTGGCCCCCCAGGCGGCCTCGACGAGTTCGAAGTTGAAGGCGAGGTTGAGTTCATCGGAGCGCACGTAGCGCGCCAGCCGGTCCGAGTCAGGCACCCAGGCCTCGCCCACGGCCATCCGCTCGCCCGGATAGGAGTCGAGCACCCGCCGGAAGATGCGGTGGTAATCGTGCACGCCGTCGCGATCCCAGCGGATGTCGTCGAGCGAGGGCATCTCGGCGCCCGCCTCGCGGGACGGGATGAGCGCCAGGTCCATGTCGGGCAGCCCGTCCGGCTTGGCCATCGAGTGCGCGACATCGACGCGGAACCCGTCCACGCCACGGTCCAGCCAGAACCGCATGACCCGCTCGAACTCGGCGGGAACCTCGGGGTTGTTCCAGTTCAGGTCAGGCTGCTCGGGCGCGAACAGGTGCAGGTACCACTCGCCGTCGGGAATGCGCGTCCACGCGGGGCCGCCGAAGACCGACGGCCAGTTGTTCGGCGGCAGTTCGCCGTGCTCGCCGCGGCCCGGGCGGAAGATGAATCGCTCCCGCTCCGGGCTGCCAGGGCCGGCCGCGAGCGCCGCAACGAACCACGGGTGCTCGTGGGAGAAGTGGTTCGGGACGATGTCGATCGTCACCTTGATGCCGCGCTCATGCGCCTCCGCCACGACCTCGTCGAAGTCGGCCAGCGTGCCGAACATCGGGTCGACGTCGGTGGGGTCCGAGACGTCGTAGCCACCATCAGCCATGGGGGAGCGGTAGAACGGCGAGATCCAGATCGCGTCCACTCCGAGGGTCTGCAGGTAGCCCAGTCGCGAGCGCAGCCCGATGAGGTCTCCGGTGCCGTCGCCGTTGCCGTCGGCGAAGCTGCGCGGGTAGATCTGATAGAAGACCGCGGTGGCCCACCAGGGCAGGCTGGAAGCGCTTGTGGTCATGCCTCCCATCGTGCCAGACCGGCTCAGCCCGGCACGTTGCGCATCGACTCGGCCGCTTTGGACAGGTACTCCCACAGCGGCTTCTCGTAGGCCGCCGGCAGTGCGAGCGAGTCCAGGGCCGCGCGCATGTGCCGCAGCCAGGCGTCGCGCTGGGCCGAGCCGATCGCGAACGGGGCGTGCCGCATGCGCAGCCGTGGGTGGCCGCGTTGCTGGGAGTACGTTGACGGCCCGCCCCAGTACTGGATCAGGAACATCCGCAGCCGTTCGGCGGCGGGGCCGAGGTCGTCCTCGGGGTACAGCGCCCGCAATACGGGATCGGCGGCCACGCCCGCGTAGAACGCGTCGACGAGGCGACGAAAGGTGTCCTCGCCGCCCACGGCAGCGAAGAACGTATCGGCGCTGGTGGCGGTCGGGTCGGGGCTCGGCGGGGACGGCACGTAATCCATTGTTCTCACACCGCGGGTGTTCTGCGTCGTACGGTCTGGTCATGACGTCCACAGAGTTCGACGTAATCGTCCTCGGGCTCGGCCCCGGCGGCGAGGAGGTCGCCGGAAAGGTGGCCGACGCGGGCCAGTCGGTGCTTGGCGTCGACCCGGGACTCGTCGGCGGGGAGTGCCCGTACTACGGCTGCATCCCCTCGAAGATGATCCTGCGCGGCGCCGAACTGCTCGCCGAGGCGCGGCGCGTCGACGGCATGTCCGGCCACGCCACGGTCGAGCCTGACTTCGCGCCGGTTGGCGCCCGGATTCGTGCCGAGGCCACGGACAACTGGAACGACCGGGTCGCGGTCGAACGCTTCGAGGGGCTGGGCGGCACGTTCGCGCGCGGCGCCGGTCGGCTGGCCGGCCGCGACGACGACGGCTGGCTGCGCGTCCACGTCGCCGACGACAGCTACCGCGCCCGCCGGGTGGTGATCGCGACCGGTACCGCGCCCGCGCTGCCGCCGATCGAGGGGCTGGCCGAGCTGCGAGCGAGCGGCGACGGAGTCGACGGCCCGGTATGGACGAACCGGGAGGCGGTCAAGGCCACGGCCGCACCGGCGTCACTCATCGTGCTGGGCGGCGGCGCGATGGGCTGCGAGCTGGCGCAGGGCTTCGCCCGGTTCGGTAGCCAGGTCACGATCATCGAGGCCGCGGCGCGCATCCTGCTGCCGGAAGAGCCCGAGGTTTCCAAGGTGGTAGCCGAGGTACTCCGTCGCGAGGGCCTCGACGTGCGGCAGGGCGTCGGTGGCCGGAGCGTTGCTGCCGGCGCGGACGGCGTCGTGGTCACCCTGGCTGACGGCGCGACCGTCACCGCCGAGAAGCTGCTGGTGGCTGCAGGCCGCAAGCCCAACCTGGCTGATATCGGCCTGGAGACCGTTGGCCTCGATCCGAAGGCTCGTGTGCTGGAGGTCGACGAGCACATGCAGGTTCGCTACGACAACGCGCCGGTCGAGGACATCTTCGCGGTCGGCGACATCACCGGACGCGGCGCGTTCACGCACGTCGCCTATTGGCAGGCCGGAGTCCTCACCGCCCACCTGCTCGGGCGCGACGAGCCGTTCGGCGGTTACCACGGGCTGGCCTGGGCGACCTTCACCGATCCCGAAGTGGGGCGGGTCGGCATGTCGGAGGAGCAGGCGCGCGGCAAGGGCATCCAGGTCCGGACGGGCAGCGTGCCCATATCGTCGTCGACCCGGGGCTGGATCCACGGCCCCGGCCACGACGGGTTCGTGAAGCTGGTCGAGGACACCGAGCGGGGGGTGCTGGTCGGCGCCACCGTCGTGGGGCCGTATGGGGGCGAGTTGCTGGGGTTGCTCACGCTCGCGGTGCATGCCGAGGTGCCCGTCGCCACGCTGGCGACCATGCACTACGCGTTCCCGACCCTGCACCGCGCCGTGCTCGCCGCGGTAACCGCACTCAAGGCGTAGGTGGCCGCTCCGGGGCATCCGGCTCTGGGGTCAGCTGCGACTCGATGTCCAGGTGCTCGAGGCGGTCTCGGATGCGCACCCGCAGCTCCCGCGCCACCCGCCACTGCTCCATGGGGCGCACCTTGACGACGAGCCGGATCACTGTCTCGAAGCGGGTGAACTGCTCGACGCCAAGAACCTGGGGCTCCCCCATGAACGCGTCGGCCCAGCCCTCTTCGCTGCGCAGTTCTTGCGCCACTGCGAGCATCGCCGCCGACGCCACGTTGATGTCGGCTGAGGCCGCGATCGGTATGTCGAGCACGACCTGCGCGTAACCCTGGCTCTTGTTGCCGACCCGAATGACCTCGCCGTTGCGGACGTACCAGACCGTGCCGTTGACGTCGCGCAGCGTCGTGGTGCGCAAGCCGACCGCCTCAACGGTGCCGGACGCCTGCTCGAAGTCGATCACGTCGCCGACGCCGTATTGGTCCTCGAGCATCATGAACATGCCGGACAGGAAGTCCTTGACCACGTTCTGCGCGCCGAAGCCGAGGGCGACGCCGACGATGGACGTGCCGGCGATGAAGGGCGCCAGATTGACGCCCAACTCGCTGAGTACGAGCAGGAACGTGATCACGAGGATGGTGAACGACACGCCGGAATTCAGGACCGACCCGATCGTGGCGGCCCGCAGGTTCCGCCGTTCGGACAGCAGTCCGGTCGACGAGAGCAGGGCGCTGTTTTCGACCCGTTCCTTGAACGGGCGCAGGATCCTGGGTACCTCTCCGACCCGGATCGGACGCACCGTCCGGTTGATCATTCGGATCAGAATCGCCCGGATCAGCAGGGCCACAACGATGATGACGAGGATCCGGACGGGGGTCTCGATCAGCACCTTGCTGTGGTCGTGGACGTATTTCGGAAGGGCCAGTAGCCCATGTCGGTGGTCAGAACTCACGGAAGCCAACCATGCCATGCGGCAAAGAAAGGTGCGCAAGGGCGCGTCGTCGGGTTCACTTGTAGCGTCGGAGGTGATCCGCGTGTCAGGGGCGCTGGTACTCAACGCGACTTACGAGCCGCTGTGCGTTGTACCGCTGCGCCGCGCCGTCGTCCTGGTGCTCGCTGAGAAGGCCATCATCGTCGAGGCCGGCGACCAGGTCATGCGTTCCGAGCGAACCTCGATCCAGGTGCCGACCGTGGTGCGCCTCTCGCACTACGTGCGGGTGCCCTACCGGCGCGAGGTACCGCTCACCCGGCGCGCCGTCCTCGACCGCGACGCCCACCTGTGCGCCTACTGCGGTGTGCGGGCCGACACCATCGACCATGTCAAACCGCGTTCGCGCGGCGGCGCGCACGCGTGGACGAATGTCGTCTCCGCCTGCGCCCGGTGCAACCATCGTAAGGGTGACCGGCTGCTCACCGAGCTCGGCTGGCACCTGGCAGTAACCCCCACACAGCCACCGGCGACGGTGGCTGTGGTTATGGGGTGGGCGAAACGCGACCCCGCCTGGCAGCGCTATCTCAGCTGGAACGGCATCTCCGTCGAGGTCGCGCCCGCCGTCTAGGTTTGTGTGATGGCTGATCTTCATGACCTCAGTGCGCTCGATGCTGCCGCCGCTGTGCGCCGTCGCGACGTGAGCCCCGTCGAGCTCGTCGAACACGCCTTGGATCGCATCGCCCGGCTGGACCCGCAGGTCGGCGCGTTCGTCACCGTCACCGACGAAGCGGCGCGCCAGCAGGCGAAGCTCGCCGAGCGGACTGTCACCGATACCGACGATCCGGCCGGGCTGCCGCCGCTGTTCGGCGTGCCCACGGCGATCAAGGACCTGAACGTGACCGCGGGCACGGCGACCAAGTTGGGCTCGCGGATCTTCGCGGACTGGATTCCCGATTTCGATGACAACATCGTGACGCTGCTGCGCGCGGCTGGGACGATTAGCGTCGGCAAGACCGCCACGCCCGAGTTCGGCCTGCCCTGCTACACCGAGACCGACATCGGCCCGCCCGCCCGTACGCCGTGGGACACCGGACGCAGCGCCGGGGGCTCGAGCGGCGGCGCCGGCGCCGCGGTCGCCAGCGGCTTCGTTGCTGTCGCGCAGGGCAGCGACGGCGGCGGCTCGATCCGCATCCCGGCAAGCGTGTGCGGCCTGGTCGGGCTCAAGCCGTCCCGCGGGCGGGTCTCGCGAGGCCCGCTCGACATCGACTCGTCACGTCTATCGGTCCTCGGCCCGCTGACGCGGACGGTGCGCGATGCGGCCGCGTTCCTCGACGCCGTCGCGGTCCCGCAGCCAGGTGACCCTGACCGGCCGCCGGCCCTGCCGACCGGGGAGACGTTCCTCGGCTGGTGCGAACGCGACCCCGGCCCGTTGCGGATCGGCCGTTTCCTCGACTCGCCGATCCAGACCGAGCTCGACCCGCAGGTGCGCGACGCGTGGGAGCGGGCCACCGCGCTGCTGGCCAGCCTGGGCCACGAGGTCGTCGATGTCGCCGCGCCGGTACCGCCGGAGGCGATTCCCGCCTTCGAGACGGTCTGGGCGGTGTCGGCCGCGGGCGTGCCGGTCGACCCGGCGCGCACCGGTGAGCTGCGGGCGCTGACCCGACACCTGCGGGAGCGGGCGGCGGCGATCAGCGGCACGCAGTACGCCGCGGCGCTGGGCATGCTCAACGTGTACGCCCGGCGGGGCATCGCGGCGAGCGCACACCTGGATGCGGTGCTTACGCCGACCGTGGCCATGTTGCCCCGACCCATCGGCTGGTTCACCGGCGACGACGGCGATCCAGCGGCCGACTTCGAACGGCAGAAGCAGTTCACGCCCTATACCGCGATGTACAACACGACCGGGCAACCGGCGATCTCGCTGCCGCTGTACCAGAGCGCCGAGGGACTGCCGATCGGCATGATGCTCGTCGGACGCCCGGCGGGTGAGGCGCCGCTGCTGGCGCTGGCCGCCCAATTGGAGCGCACGCTGCCCTGGTTGGATCGTCGCCCCGCGATCTGGAGCGAGTAGCCGATTCGCTACCGTCAGCACATGAGCATCGTCCAGACCGTGCTGGTGTTCGTCGGCATACCCGGTGCCATCATCGGCTTGATCGCATTCGCCGTGTACGGCAAGTCCATGCTGCGTCAGCCCAACCGCTACCGCCCGGGCCGGCCCTGGCCGTACGAAGCGGCATGGTTCGTCCCGCACCCGGACGCCGTGGTGCATTCCGAAGGCGGGCACCCGCAGGTCGAGGCCGGGACTACGACGAAGACGACGGCGATCGGCGGTGCCAGCGGTGAGTGGTGAATCCAGGATCGACCCGAACCACCCGGACTACGGCCCGGTCGACCCGCACCACGTCCAGTACGGCCCGATCGGCCACGACCTCGGCGCGAACGGATTCACCGCCCGTCAGCTCGCCCGTCTCGACGAAGCACTGACCCTGTCCAGCCGCGAGTCCGGGCTGACGTTCTCGCTCTACGTGGGCGAGCTCAAGGCACCCACCCGTGCCCACGCCGAGGCGCTGTTCGAGCGGCTCACCGACGATTCAGTGCTCATCGCGGTCGCACCGGGCGAGCGTGCGCTACACATCGTCACCGGGCCGGGATCGTCGCGGCGACTGCCCAACCGCGCGTGTGCGCTGGCTGCGCTGGCGATGCGTGCCGCCTTCACCTCCGGCGACCTCACCGGCGGCCTGGTCACCGGCCTGCGCATGCTGTCCGACTCCGCCGGGCGGATCTGATCTGATTCCGGATTGGAAATCGACGGCCTCGTCCGCCCTCGCTGGCTCTCGGGAGGAGTCGCCGCCGATAGCGGCTTCGCCGCCCAATCCGCTCTTCGCGCTGGGGGTCCCCCCGCTTGCGGGGGAGCTCATCGCCGGGCCGTCGGTTTAGAGCCAGAGGACGCACTTCGTCGGGTCAAAGATCTCGTACAAGATGCACGTCTTCGTATGCGTCGGGGTGGGCGTTGGCGTCGGTGTGGGCGTCGGGAGCAACGTCGGCAACGGCAGGGTGCTGCCGCCAGTCCCAGTGCCACCGCCGGAGCCACCGCCAGTGCCGCCGCCCGTTCCACCCGCGCTCGTCCCCGTCGACCCGGTCGTCGGGGTGTTGCCGGCCGGCGGGTGCGCCGCCTTGGCGGGCGCCGAGTGCTTCGTCGTCGCCGGCTTCTTGGCCGTTGTCCTCTTGGTGGTCGTGCTGCCGACCGCAGTCGGTGGGCCCGGGTTCGCCGGCGGGATGATGCCCGTGTTGCTCACCGGCGGCAGGCCACCGGTCACGTTGCCGACAGGGATGCCGTGGACCGGCGTGCCGGTGCGGTAGGCCTCGGCGAGCGCGAGCACCTGCGCGAGGTACTGGTCGGAGTGGTTGTAGGTCAGCACCGCAGCCACCTGACCGGCGTGGGTACGCAGATTGCCGCCGGCGGCGCACAGGTAGCGAGCGGCCGAGAGCGCCGCGTCGTTGATGTTGAAGATGTCGGCCTTGCCGTCACCGGTCGCGTCGGTGCCGTAGGCGGCCCAGGTCGTCGGGATGAATTGCATCGGGCCGGCCGCGCGGTCGTAGAGCGGGTCGCCGTCGATCCCGCCGCCGTCGGAGTCGGTGATGACCTCGGTGCCGTTGCCGTTGAGCGGGATGCCGATGATGCGCGGCGTCGAGGTGCCGTCAGCGTTGAGCGTGGCTCCGGCAAAGCGCCCGTGGTCTGACTCCTCGCGACCGATCCCGGCGAGCAGCGCCCAGTCGATGCCGCAGCCGGGCTGCGCGTTGGCCATGCGAGCCGCCGCGACCCGGTAGGCGTTCAGGGCAACATTGGGGATGCCGTTGGCGGCCAGGCCGGAGATGACGGCCTTGGTCGCCGGGGCCTTCTTGGCCACGTGGCGGGGCTTGGTGTTGAGCACGCTGTTCGCGGGCGCGACCGGAGCGACGTAGGGCGGCAGGATCGCGTCCAGACCAGGCGCACCGACCTCGGCGGCCGGGGCGGCCTGGGCGGCCTGCTTGTGCGTCGGCTTGGCTCCGGCCGGGAGCGCGACGCTGGCGACGACGAAGAGCAGGATGCCACCCATGATCGTGGCTGCGCCGGCCGTGCGGACCTGGTGCGGGTGACGCCGCAGCATTGCCGCAAAACCCGGCGCGATGATCGGCTCATCGTCGTGGTCAGCGGCAGGCATAGATGCACTCCGGAGGCTTGGCGGGCTCGGCTACCTAAAACAACGAGAACCGAACGCGTGGGTTACGCGTGAGTTCTGCCGCCGATCGTGCCCGTCCGGGCCGGCGATTAACCACCGCTGAACACGCCGCGAACTACGCCCTGCTATCGGCCTCGCGCGCTCGCACCGCCCGGACCACGTCGGCCCGGCCCTCGCCGACCAGCCGCCGCAGCGCCGCAGGCAGGTCCTCGCGCCGCAGGAACTCGTCGGCGGCTGCCACCGTGTCGGCTGAGATGGTCGAGGTCCAGGCCGGGAACAGCCCGACCACGACGTTTTGCGCCAGCTCGCTGGTGCGGCGCTGCCAGACGGCCTCGACTTCGGCGAAGTAACGCTCGACATAGGGCCTGACCAGCTCACCCTGGGTCGGGTGGGCGAAGCCGTGGATGACGGCCTCTTGCATCGCGTTGGGCAGCGCATCGTCATCGACGGCCAGCCGCCATGCTTCGGCCTTCGCCTCGGCGGTGGGCTGCAACGCCCGGGCGGTCGCGCCGTGGCGCTGACCGGCTGCGGACGGGTCGCGGGCAATCTCGGCCTCGATGCCCTCGGCGTCGATGGCTCCGCGTGCGGACAGGGCCTGCACCATCGACCACCGCAGCTCCTCGTCGATCGCGAGGCCTTCGATGACTTCGGTGCCGTCGAACAGGGCCCGGACGATGGCGATGTGCTCGTCGCTGCGGGTGGCGCCGAGCAGCGCGTGGGCCCAGGCCAGCTGGTGATCTGAGCCCGGGGCGGCGGCGCGCAGGGCGGCGAGCGCGGTGTCGGCCAGTGCGGCGTAACCCTGCGGTGCCCATTGCGGGTCGGCGTAGATGTCCAGGGCGCGCAGCGCCTGGCGAGTCAAGGACTGCATGACGCCGATGTCGGTCTCTTGAGCGGCGCCGGCCAGGATGAGAGCGACGTAGTCGCGGGTCGCGAGCTCGCCGTCACGGGTCATGTCCCACGCGGCCGACCAGGCCAGCGCCCGCGGCATCGAGTCGACCAGCTTGGCGATCCCGCCGGTCCGTAGCGTGGCCAGGCTGTGCTCGTCGAGCCGTAGCTTGCAATAGGTGAGGTCGTCGTCGTTGAGAAGCAGCAGCGCGGGCTGCTTGTGGCCGACGAGCTGTTCGACCGGGGTGCGTTCGCCAGTGACGTCGAGTTCCACGCGGTCGGTGCGCACGAGGCGCCCGTCCT
The DNA here is from genome assembly GCA_025965875.1 of Pseudonocardiales bacterium. Taxonomy (GTDB): domain Bacteria; phylum Actinomycetota; class Actinomycetes; order Mycobacteriales; family Jatrophihabitantaceae; genus QHCC01. The sequence goes on along the minus strand of JAOPWD010000070.1, from coordinate 7,549 downwards.
GTTCGTCGTAGACGCCGACAGCCAGCCGGTGCGGCCGGATCGTGTTGGTGGTCGCGACCTCGTTCGGCGCGGACTGCACGATCTCGAAGGTGGCGTAGTTGCCGTCGCTGTCGAGGGTGAACTCGGGGCGCAGTGTGTTGATACCAGTGGTCTCGAGCCACAGCTTCGACCAGTCACCGAGGTTGCGGCCGGAGGACTTCTCCAGCGCCCGGAGCAGGTCCGCAAGGGTTGTGTTCCCATAGGCGTGCTCGGCGAAGTAGTCGCGCAGCCCGGCGAGGAACGCCTCGACGCCGACGTAGGCGCCCAGCTGCTTGAGCACGCTGGCGCCCTTGGCGTAGGTGATGCCGTCGAAGTTCACTTCGGCGGTCTGCACGTCGGGGGCGTCGGTGGCGATGGGGTGCGTCGACGGCAGCTGATCCTGGCGGTAGGCCCAAGTCTTCTCGGCGTTGGCGAAGGTCGTCCACGAGTCGGTCCAGCGGGTCGCGTTGGTCTGGCACAGCACAGACGCGTAGGTGGCGAAGGACTCGTTGAGCCACAGGTCGTCCCACCAGCGCATCGTCACGAGGTCGCCGAACCACATGTGCGCCATTTCGTGCAGGATCGTTTCGCACCGGCGCTCGTAGCGGGCATCGGTGACCTTGCTGCGGAAGATGTAGTCCTCGCGGAAGGTGACGCAGCCGGCGTTCTCCATCGCCCCGGCGTTGAACTCGGGGACGAACAGCTGGTCGTACTTGTCGAAGGGGTACCGAACGCCGAAGTTGGCGTGATACCAGTCGAAGCCCTGCGTGGTGATCTTGAACAGCTCGTCGGCATCGAGGTGCTGGGATAGCGTCTGCCTGGACCACAGCCCGAGATCGATGCCGTCGTGCGTCGTGCGGACGACGTGGTAGGGGCCGGCGACGAGTGCCGTGATGTAGGGGCTGATCCGCACCGTGCTGGCGAAGCGGATCCGCTTGCCGGCGGGCAGTTCGTCGACGCCCACCTGGCGGCCATTGGACGCGACCTCCCAGTGCTCGGGCACGATCGCGCTGATCGTGAACTCGGCCTTGAGGTCGGGCTGGTCGAAGCAGGCGTACACGCGCTTGGCGTCGGCCGTCTCGAACTGCGAATAGAGGTAGGTCTCGCCGTCGAGCGGGTCGACGAAGCGGTGCAGTCCCTCGCCGGTGTTGGTGTAGAGCAGATCGGCGTCGACGACGAGGGTGTTATCGGCCGCCAGGTCCGTGAGCACGATCCCGCGCTCGGGATCGTAGTCGGACACGTCGACATCGGTGCCGTTCAGAGTGACCGCATGGAACCTGTCAGCGATCACGTCGACGAAGGTCGACGCGCCGCCGCGGGCGGCCGTGAAGCGGATCGTGGTCGTCGACCGGAAGGTGCGCTCAGACGGCTTGCCGCCACCGTCGGTGAGGTCGAATGCGACATCGTAGGACTCAACGTGCAACAGTTCGGCACGGGTCCGCGCGTCGTCGCGGGTGAGGTTGGGGACGGCCACGAGGTCGTTCACTCCTTTGTGAGGTTGCTTAAGTCAAGTCTGTCACGCCAGTGTCCGGATCCACCCTCCGGTTATTGTGTCCGGATGCGCATAGGCGACGAGGTGCCCGATTTCGAACTCCCCGATCAGGACGGCGTGCCGCGCCGGCTCAGCAGCCTGTTGGTCGACGGACCGCTGGTGCTGTTCTTCTATCCCGCGGCTATGACATCTGGGTGCACCAAAGAGGCCTGCCACTTCCGTGATCTCGCGTCGGAGTTCGCCGCGGCCGGGGTTCAGCGCGTCGGCATCAGCCGGGACTCGGCGGCCAGGCAGAAGGAGTTCGCCGACCTGCACTCGTTCGACTACCCGCTGCTGGCCGACGAGGCCGGCGATGTCGCGGGCCTGTTCGGCGTCAAGCGTGGCATCATCGGCCAGCGCCTCGGCGCCCCGGTCAAGCGCTGGACGTTCGCGATCGGGATGGACCGCAAGGTGGTCGCGGCGATCCACAGCGAAGTCAACATGGACACCCACGCAGACCAGGCTCTCGCTGTGCTGACGAGCGGAGTCAGCGAGCCCGGCTGATCACTGTGGGGTTGGTCGAGAATGTGGGTACCGTGGAAGTATGACCGCTTTCAACCAACCTGACCTGCCCGCCGTCGATTTCTGGTTCGATCCGCTTTGCCCCTTCGCGTGGGTGACCTCTCGCTGGATCCTCGAGGTCGAGAAGCAGCGAGACATCGACCTGAACTTCCATGTCATGTCCCTCGCCGTGCTCAATGACGGGCGCGAGGGGCTGCCAGAGGCCTATGTGGAGCTGCTCGGCCGCGCGTGGGGGCCGGTGCGCGTCTGCATCGCGGCAGCCGAGGCCCATGGCGACGAGGTGCTCCGGCCGCTCTACACCGCACTGGGCCGGCGCAAGCACGACCAAGGCCGAGACCTCGACCGTGACGTGATCGTCGAAGCGCTGGCTGAGGCAGGATTGCCCGAATCGCTGGCCGATGCGGCCGACACCGACGAATACGACGAGCGACTGCGCAAGTCCCACCACGAGGGCATGGACGCGGTCGGCATGGAGGTCGGCACGCCCGTCATCCACGTCGACGGAGTCGCGTTCTTCGGCCCGGTGCTCACCCGCATCCCGCGCGGCGAGGACGCCATCAAGGTCTGGGACGGCGCCCGCCTGCTCGCCGGCTATCCGTACTTCTTCGAGCTCAAGCGCACCCGTACCGAGTCGCCGAAGTTCGACTGAACGGCCTGTTGCGGCCCACACTTGGTAAGTGATAACTTACCGTTCGTGTCCACTTACCAAGGCGCCTTGCTCGACGCCCTCGGCGATGCGACCCGACGGTCCATCTTCGAGGCGCTGGCCACGGGCCCGCGGTCGGTGGGCGATATCGCCGCCGCGCTGCCAGTAAGCCGTCCGGCGGTCTCGCAACACCTCAAGGTGCTCAAGGACGCCGGGTTGGTTTCGTCGCGCCCGGACGGCACTCGGCGCCTCTATGAGGTGGATCCCACGGGAGTGGCCGCCGTGCGCGACTACTTCGACACGTTCTGGACCGACGCGCTGGCCGCCTTCAAGGTCGCGGCCGAGCGCCCACCCGAGGAGGAAGCATGACCGCGCAACTCGACAACAACACGACCGTCCGGACAACCATCGACGTCAGCGTTGCGCCCGAGCGGGCGTTCAGCGTCTTCACCGAGGGCATCGACAGTTGGTGGCCGCGGCAGCACCACCTGCTCGATGGCGAACTCAAGCAGGTCGCAATGGACCCAGAGGTGGGTGGGCGGCTCTACGAGGAGTCCGTGGACGGCGACCTGTGCGTGTGGGGTCGCGTCCTCGTGTGGGACCCGCCGCGCATCTTCGCCTACTCATGGCTGATCGGGACCGACTGGGCACCGCCGGGTGCGGATGCGCAAGGCAGCCGGGTCACCGTCTCGTTCACGCCGGCCGAGGGCGGAACCCACGTCGAGGTCGTGCACGATCAGCTCGATGTGCACGGCGATGGCTGGGAGTCCATGCGTGACGCCGTCGGCGGCAAGGACGGCTGGCCGCTGCTTATGGCGCAGTTCTCAGCGGCCGTCTCTTAGGCGCTCGCGAGGTCGAGCCGAACGGACTCCTCGAGGGATGCCGGCTGGAGGCCGAACGTCGCCTCGGCGGCGCTGGAGTCGAGGATGAACGGCTTACGAAACTGGTGCTGGGTCTCGCGCAATTCGCGCACCTCGCGGTTGAACAGCCCGACGCTCCACAGCACCGAAACCGGCATCGAACGCACCTTCGCCTGCGCGCCTAGCTGACGCGCGGCAATCGCGGCGAGCTCGCGCACCGAACAGGCGGGTGCGCTTGGCACGTGCCAAGCCCGGCCCCACGCCCGCTCGTCGGCCGCGCCGACGACGAGCAGCTTCGCCACGTCCTCGATGTTCGTCCAGGTGTGCGGCGCGTCGAGGTCTGCCGGCACGAACGCGGTCCGGCCTTTGCGAAGGGCAGGGGCGATGATCACCGACAGGATGTTCTTGCCGCCGAGGTAGTCGCTGCCGCGGACCTCGAAGGTCCGGATGCGCCCGGCCTCGTGCGCAGCGAACGCGTCGCGCGACATCTGGTTCCGGACGCGGCCCTTGGTGCCCGTTGCCGCCAACGGAGTTGCCTCGGTCATCGCTGCGCCGACGTGCCCATAGCCGTAGAGGTTGCCGGTCGTGGCCAGCACCGCGCCGCTCGACTCGGCTGCCGCGAGGAGTGCGTTCGCGACTGGCGGCCAGTCCGTGCTCCAGCGGTGGTACGGCGGGTTGACGCAGTTGTAGATCGCGGCGGCGCCGTCGGCGAGCTCTGACAGCCGGACTGCGTCGCCTGCATCGGCGGTCACCTTGTCGGTGCCGTCGAGCCCGGATCCGCTGCGCGTCACCATCCGTACCTTCTCGCCGCTGGCGAGGAGTTCGCGCGCCACAGCGCTGCCGACTGGACCCGCCCCGACGATCACGTGGAGTGCCATGAAATTTCCTCTCAGTCTGGGAGAGCACCGCTCTCTATGGAGAGCATTGCTCACCCTCGACAGCGTGTCAAGAGCACCGCTCTCGATTTAGTGCACTGCTCTCGAATCTGTGAGAGGCTCTTTTCATGACCGACTCAGTAGCGACCACGGCGCGGGCCAGTGCGCGCGCCGAGATGACGCAGCGGATAAAGCAGGCTGCCCGCGAGCACCTCGCGGTGGACGGAGCGAACCTGTCGCTCCGGGCCGTCGCCCGCGACCTCGGCGTGGTCTCGTCGGCCGTGTACCGGTATTTCGCCAGCCGCGACGAGCTGCTCACCGCGCTGATCCTGGACGGCTATGCATCACTGGGCGACGCGGCGGAACGGGCCGAGGCGGCGGTCCCGCGTCGCGACCTCGCAGGTCGCTGGATCGCCCTTGGTCGGGGGGTTCGGGACTGGGCACTGGCGAACCCGCACGAGTATGCGTTGCTCTACGGCAGCCCGGTCCCCGGCTACGCCGCGCCCCAAGACACCGTAGGTCCGGCCAGCAGGCCGGTGCTGGTCATGGTGGAGATCATGCGTGACGCCGTTGCCGCCGGCGTACCCATTCCGGCCGGGCCACGCCTGCCCCGTGCGGTCCGGGCAGATCTGGAACGCCTTCAGGATGACCCTGCCTTCAGCGGGGTGCCGCCCGCAATGTTCGCTCGGGGGATGACGGCGTGGGCGCAGCTCTTTGGTGCGCTCAGCTTCGAGCTGTTCGGCCGGCTGACGAACGCGATCGAGGCCTACGAGGCGTACTTCGACTACCAGCTCCGGGCTATGGCCGCGTATCTGGGACTGTGACGTGATGGACGCGCTCTTTCACATCGTCGACCGCTCGGTATGGCAGAACGCCGTGGATCGTGGGGTATACAGCGCTGAATCGCTCGGCAGCGAGGGGTTCATCCACTGCTCGTTCGCGTCGCAGGTGGCTGGCGTGGCCAACGCGCGGTACCGGGACGTCGAAGGGCTCTGCGTGGTCGAACTCGACCCGGCCCGCTTGGCCGCACACGTCGTCGTGGAAGACAGCTACGGCAGCGGGACGGCCTATCCGCACGTCTACGGATCGATCCACCCGACTGCCGCCGTTCGAGTGCACGAGCTGCCCCGTGATACGGGCGGTGACTACCGGTTCAGCGCTTCCGGCGCAGCCGGTGCTGCATCGTCGGATCGGTGAGCCACCACGGCGCGTCGGCCTGGTTGGCGGTCCCGTCACTGTCTGGCAGGCCGGTCCGGGCGATGCGTTCTGCGTCCAGGACGGCATCGATCGCGGCCGCGTCACGGGCGTCGGCCCGCAGCCAGCGGCGGTACACGATCAGCATGAACGGCAGGTCGATGATCTCCGAGACGCACCACAGGATCGAGCCGGCGATCTGCTGATCGTGCAGTGGGCTGGGCGCCCACGAGTGGCCCGAGCGATAGTCGAAGTAGGACGTGACGAGACCGGAGTGCATTCGCAGCGCGATGCCGGGGATGGCGTCCAGGACGAGCTCGAACGAGCCGATTGCCAGCGTCAGGCCGACCGCGAGGGAGCTCGGCTCGTCGTCCAGCCCGATCAGTGGCAGCAGGATCAACCCGCCCACCGCGACGAGCACGATCTGCAGCGCCCAGCCGGCCGGCGGCGCGGCGATCGCCCAACCGGGCAGTGGGCCGAAGAACAGCACGCCGGACAGCAGCGGTACGAGAGCCGGTCCGACCAGCGGGTTGCTCAGCAACCGTCCGACTCTCGAGCGCAGGAATCGGTCCATGGCTCCGTCGCGCCCGGAGTGCTTGCGGGCGAGTTGGAGCGGCGCTCCGGTCAGCAGGATGAAGGGCACGAGCAGGAACAGGGTGAGCGTCTGCGTCGTCCACACCCAGTACAACGACGAGGCGTACGCCTGCAGCAACCCGCAGGTGGTCCAGAGGAAAAGCGCGATCCCGACGGTGAACAGGACCGAGCGGCGCACAGGCCACGCCTCGCCGGTTCGCTCCAGCCGCCGAACTGAACGGAGATACCAGGCGGCCGCGAGCACGGCGGCGACGATTGCGAGGGGCTGCACTGCCCATTGGGTCGCCAGTGCGGCGAGGCCGGGGGAGGGCAATGCGTGGGTCACAGGTTGAGTGTCCCAGGCAGGGGCCGCCTGCCATGATGACGTCCATGCGCGTCTTCCTCGGCAGTGACCACGCCGGATTCGAGCTCAAGGCTCGGCTGATCGGGCATCTCAACGAGGCTGGCCATCAGCCGGTCGATTGCGGGGCGTTCACCTTTGACCCTGACGATGACTATCCGCCGCCGTGCATCGCGGCGGGCAAGCGGACGGTTGCCGAGCCAGGCAGCCTTGGGATCGTCATCGGCGGGTCGGGTAACGGGGAGCAGATCGCGGCGAACAAGGTGCGCGGGGTGCGGGCTGCCTTGGTGTGGAGTGATGAGACGGCGCGCCTGGCGCGGGAGCACAACGACGCGAACGTGATGAGTATCGGGGCGCGTAACCATCCGGAGGCTGATGCGCTTCGGTTCGTCGACATCTTTCTGGCCACGCCGTTCTCCGGCGTCGCGCGGCACGCGCGGCGCATCGCCATGGTGACGGAGTACGAGATCACCGGCGACATCGCTGGGCATTCTGTGGTCTGACTGCCGCATGGCTTGAACGACCGGCCGAGTCCGTGATTGGGCAACCCGCTGCGCCCTGAGACCGCATACGGTCGCACGATCGGGGTCGGGATGCTCGCCAGGTAGGCGGCGCGGCACCGATCGAGGTGATCAATCCGCCAACCACTGCCCGAACCGCCGTCGGCTACGTTGATCAACTCACGTCTGGTGCGCGGAACGACGAGATCCCGGACACCAAACGCGAGATGATCACGTCCAGCGGAGCAGTCGCCGTCAGGGCGCGGGTTTCCAGTTGCGGCGCACGATGACGACGTCGCGTTCCGCCTCGGCGATGTCGTCTTCGGTCGGCCGGTTGACGTCGCGGCCGCGTAGCGCGCCGCTGACGCCCAGCTGGGAACGTCCGCCGCCGACCAGGTCGGCGAGGCCACGCTCGCCGGGCTCGCGCGTTTGCCGCGGGGGCCGCGGGCGCTTCGGCGCGGGCGGCGCG
>JAOPWD010000055.1 GCA_025965875.1 Pseudonocardiales bacterium | reverse complement strand
GTCCCTCGTGGCGAGATAATGGCCTATTGACAGGCCGGTACGTCGTGTGGTCGCAACCCAGGCTTGCAGCCGGTAGACTGACCATAGTTGGCGGGCACCGATTGCCCGCATGTGCAGCTTCATCATGACGCGATCATCGCGTCGGGCTCGTGCCAGAACCGCGACACAGAATCGCGGATTGCCGGGACGTGCCACTGTCCCGAAGGATCATTTGTGCCCCGCACTTCTTCGCGCGGTTCCGCCGCGCCTCGTTCCACCTCTGCCCATTCCGCCTCGCGCGGTTCCGGGCCCCGTCGCCCTGCCGCACCCCGCTCCACCTCGCGCGGTTCGTCCGCGCCGCGTCGCCCCGCCGCGAACCGTTCCCTGTGGGACTCCCTGCCGGTGAGCATCGTCCCGACCGAGAACCTGCCCAGCTTCGCCGAACTCGGACTGCCGCGCGCCATCGTCACTGCCTTGTCGCGCAGCGGGATCACTGCGCCGTTCCCGATCCAGGCCGCCACCATCCCGGACGTGCTCGCCGAGCGCGATCTGTTGGGCCGCGCCGCCACCGGCTCCGGTAAGACGCTGGCGTTCGGCCTGCCGTTGATCGCCCGCCTCGCCGGTGCACAGTCACAGCCGCGCCGCCCGCGTGGGCTGGTGCTGGTGCCCACCCGTGAGTTGGCGATGCAGGTCACCGATGCCATGTCCCCGCTGGCCTCGGCCTGCGGCGTGTCCGTGCGACTCGTCGCCGGTGGGCTGCCGATCGGCAAGCAGATCCAGTCATTGGAGCGTGGCGTCGACATCCTCGTCGCGACCCCGGGCCGCCTCGAAGACCTGATCGACCGTCGTTCGTGCAACCTGGGCGCGGTCGAGGTGACGGTGCTGGACGAGGCCGACCACATGGCCGACCTGGGTTTCCTGCCCGTCGTGCGCCGACTGCTCGACCAGACGCCCGGCGGCGGCCAGCGCCTGCTGTTCTCCGCGACCTTGGACGGAGACGTCGCCACGCTCGTCGAGGAGTACCTCGACAAGCCGTCGGTGCATGCGCTCAGCACCGTCGAGGCGTCCGTCGACACGATGACCCACCACCTGTTCCGGGTGCCGTTCGAGGCGAAGTTCGACCTGGTCGCCGCGATCGCCGCCCGCGAGGGCCGCACGCTGTGCTTCGTGCGCACCAAGCACGGCGCCGACCGGGTGGCTCGAAACCTCGCTCGCATCGGGGTCTCGGCCGGTGTGCTGCACGGCGGTCGCTCGCAGGTGCAGCGCAACAAGGCGCTCGAGGCGTTCCGTAGTGGCTCGGTGCCGGTGCTCGTCGCCACCGATGTCGCCGCCCGCGGCATCCACGTCGACGACGTCACGCTCGTCCTGCACGTCGACCCGCCGGCCGACCCGAAGGACTACCTGCACCGCTCGGGCCGCACTGCGCGCGCCGGTGAGAGCGGTGTCGTGGTCCTGCTGACCACACCGGCCGAAGAGCGCGACGTCCGCAAGATGCTCGCCGCCGCAGGGGTTCATCCCGAGCAGCGCGACGCCGTAGCCGGCGATCCAGCGGTGCACCGGGTGACCGGCGCGCGTGCGCCGAGTGGTGTCGCGATCGTCCAAGCTCGCCCGCGGCCGGTCTCGCCGCGAGCGGACGGCAGCGCGCCGCACGTCGGTCGTGGCGAGCGCACCGGCCGCAACGCCCACCGTCGCCCGCAGGCCGGCGCACCCTCCCCGCAGCACGGCGAGCGGCGTCCGCGCCGCACCCGCGCTCACTAGACAAAGGAAACCCGATGGGACAGCGGAACGATCTGCGCAACGTCGCGATCGTCGCGCACGTCGACCACGGCAAGACGACGCTGGTCGACGCGATGCTCTGGCAGTCCGGTGCGTTCACCGCGCACCAGGCCGACACCGGTGACGTGAACGAACGCGTTATGGACTCGAACGACCTCGAGCGCGAGAAGGGCATCACGATCCTGGCCAAGAACACGGCCGTCGATCACGTGATGCCCAACGGCGAGCGTCTGACGATCAACATCATCGACACCCCGGGCCACGCCGACTTCGGTGGCGAGGTCGAGCGCGGGCTGTCCATGGTCGACGGCGTTGTGCTGCTCGTCGACGCGTCCGAAGGGCCCTTGCCCCAGACCCGATTCGTGCTGCGCAAGGCGCTGGCCGCGGGCATGCCGGTCATCCTGGTGATCAATAAGGTCGACCGTCCGGACTCGCGCATCGCCGAGGTCGTGGACGAGACTTACGAACTGTTCCTGGACCTCGACGCCACGTCGGAGCAGATCGACTTCCCGATTGTCTATGCGTCGGCGCGAGCCGGCCGGGCCTCGCTGAAGCGGCCCGAGAACGGCGCGATGCCCGAGGAGGAGGATCTCCAGCCGCTGTTCGAGACGATCCTCTCGGCCATCCCCGCGCCGACGTTCGAGGACGGCGCACCGCTGCAGGCCCACGTGACCAATCTCGACGCCTCGCCCTACCTCGGCCGCCTGGCGCTGTGCCGGGTGCACAACGGGACGATCCGCAAGGGTCAGCAGGCCGCGTGGTGCCGCGCCGACGGGACCGTCGAGCGCGTCAAGATCACTGAGTTGCTCATCACCCGTGCGCTGGACCGCTTCCCGGCCGAATCGGCCGGGCCGGGCGACATCATCGCGATCGCCGGCATCCCCGAGATCACGATCGGCGAGACGCTGGCCGACCCCGACGACCCGCGCCCGCTGCCGGTCATCACTATCGACGAGCCGTCGATCTCGATGACCATCGGCATCAACACCGCGCCGTTGGCGGGGGAATCGGGCAAGAAGCTCACCGCGCGCCAGGTCATCAACCGGCTCGAGGCCGAGCTGGTCGGCAACGTATCCATTCGGGTCCTGCCGACCGAGCGGCCGGACACCTGGGAGGTGCAGGGCCGCGGCGAGCTGCAGCTGGCGATCCTCGTCGAGATCATGCGCCGCGAGGGTTTCGAGATCACGGTGGGCAAGCCGCAGGTCGTCACCCGCACCATTGACGGCAAGCTGCACGAGCCGATGGAGCGCATGACGATCGACGTGCCTTCGGACTATCAGGGCGTCGTGATCCAGCTGCTCGCGCTGCGCAAGGGCCGGCTGGAGCAGATGGTCGACCACGGCACCGGCTGGATCCGCATGGAGTACCTGGTGCCGGCGCGGGGCCTGATCGGCTTCCGGACCGAGTTCCTCACCGAGACGCGTGGCACCGGCCTGCTGCACCACGTCCACGAGCGCTACGAGCCGTGGGTGGGCGACATCCGCACCCGGCCCAGTGGCTCGCTGGTGGCCGATCGCCGCGGTGTCACGACCAGCTTCGCGCTGGCCAACCTGCAGGAGCGCGGCACGATGTTCGTCGGCCCCGGCACGCAGGTGTACGAGGGCATGATCGTCGGTGAGAACTCCCGTCAGGACGACATGGACGTCAACCCGACGAAGGAGAAGAAGCTCACCAACATGCGGCAGTCGTCCAGCGACGTGCTGATTCCGCTCATCCCGCACCGGGCGCTGTCGCTCGAGCAGGCGTTGGAGTTCTGCCGCGACGACGAATGCGTCGAGGTGACTCCGGCCAGCGTGCGGATGCGCAAGGTGGCGCTTGCTCAGCAGGACCGCGAGAAGCTGCGCGGCCGGCGCGCCAAGAGCGGCGAGTAAACGCACCCGCTCCCTGCGCTTTGCACCTTTCAGCGCCCTGAATCTCGCCATTCTGGGGCGCTGAAAGGTGCAAAGCGCAGGGGTTAGGCGGCCTTGGGCCGGTGCAGGGCGCGCCAGCGACGCGGTTCGGTTTGGCGTGCCGCTCGCGCGAAAGCGCCCCGGATTCGGTGGACCAGTGCCTCGATTCGGCTCAGGTCGTCACTTCCCCACCTGACGACGACGAGGCCTGCTTGCTCGAATCGCTCCTGGCGCAACTTCTCCTCGCGCAGGCTCGTCCGCTCGGCGTCGTCGTACTTCTCCATGCCGTCGGCTTCGCCCACGACGCCGGGCTCGTCCCACAGGAAGTCGGTGCGGCCGAGGAAA
>JAOPWD010000039.1 GCA_025965875.1 Pseudonocardiales bacterium | reverse complement strand
CCGTCGTCGGTGACCTCGAGCTGGCCCTCGAAAAGTTGGACGTCACCGCCGACCCCGGCTTGGTGCTGCTGGCCTACAGTGCCGAACCGGGTTCCCCGTCACACGACGCGCTGAGCCTGCTCGCAAGTTGGGCCGCAACCCTCGACCGAGAGCAAGCCCTCCCCACCGCCGACCACACGGCAATCCCGCCGCCCAACCGGCCCGAAGCCTGAGCCACCCGCAAGAGAACCGGTTTGCCCCTTGCATCGGGCTGTTGACCCCGCCGACACGGCCTGCCGACCGGCGACCAGCCGATGTCCGACGACCCGGGCAACGGTGCGATGTGTCCGATCCCGGAGGCGGTGCTGCCCGGCGCCGAACTCGCCGCCCACGTCATCGACTTCATCGTCGCCACGTCCAGCCGATAGCCTCACCGAATGCTGCTCAGCGACCGGGACATCCTTGCCGAGGTAGGCGCCAACCGGGTCGTGCTCGACCCGTGGGACGCCGAACTGCTGCAGCCCTCGAGTATCGACGTGCGCCTGGACCGCTACTTCCGCGTGTTCAACAACTCGCAATACACCCACATCGACCCGGCCAAGCAGCAGGACGACCTGACCACGCTCGTCGAGCCGAAGGACGAAGAGCCGTTCGTGCTGCACCCCGGCGAGTTCGTCCTCGGTTCCACGCTCGAGGTAGTCACGCTGCCCGACGACCTGGCTGGCCGCCTCGAAGGCAAGTCCAGCCTGGGCCGGCTCGGCCTGCTCACGCACTCGACGGCCGGGTTCATCGATCCGGGTTTCACCGGGCACATCACGCTCGAGCTGAGCAACGTGGCGAACCTGCCCATCACGCTGTGGCCCGGCATGAAGATCGGCCAACTCTGCCTGTTCCGGCTCTCGAGCGCAGCTGAGCACCCGTACGGCTCGGCGCAGTCCGGCTCGCGCTACCAGGGTCAGCGCGGTCCGACGCCCAGCCGGTCGTACCAGAACTTCCGCCGCTGGCCGACCAGCTGAGAGCGCTCAGCCCCAGCGCACCCGAACCGTGCGCCACTGCTTGCCCACATCGGTGTCGCCGGTGACCTCGGCAGCCGAGGGCCGGTTCCACAGCCACAGATAGATGTCCGACGAGCTGCCCGCTACGACGGTGACCGCGTCGCCGTCGGACTCGACGGCACCGATCCGCTCACCACCGAACGTCACCAGCCACGGATTACCGCCGTCGTCGGGACGAAGCCCTATCGTCGCGGCTGCCGCGATCGCGTTGCTGCGGCGTTGCGCGAACCCGTGCAGCATTTCGGCGATGCCGTCCTGCGCGAAGGCGGCGTCGAACGGCGTGATGGCGCCCGATGCGGATTCGGCGTCGGCGCGGTGCATGGCCGTCTCGTGCGCCTGCCGCCGGGCCCAGAACGCACGCGGGGACGGCGCCGGGAGGAACGTGAAGCAGTCCAGGTCGGGCGGCGCGGCGCGCAGCGTCGACAGCAGCGCCGCGTGCCCGGCGCGGAACCAGTCGAGCAGTTCGTCGTCGCCGGGCCCCGTGCCGACCGCCCGTGCAAGTTCCTCGGCGCGGGTGCCGGTACCGACGATCCCTGCCGCCCAACGATGAACGCCGCCGACATGGGTGACCAGTGTGCGTACGTCCCACCGGCAGGCGGCGACCGGCGCGTCCCAGCCCGCACGCCCAGCTGCGTCAGCCAGCCACTCACCCTCGGCCGCCAGCTGCTCCAGGTGGGTCTCGACGTCCATACCGACGATGAAACCACTGCCTAGCGACAACGGCCCAGCTCTGCTGACGATCGTGATGAGCAAGGCGACAATGAAGCAGTGGACAATACGGACATCGACGGGGAGCGCGAGCCGGATTACCGGATGAGTTTGGCGGCCGAACGGACCTATCTGGCCTACCTGCGAACCGGCCTGGCCTTGTTGGCGGCCGGTGTTGCGGTCGTCGGAGCGCTACCGGACGCCGGTGCTCAGCTGCTGCGCCGGTGTGTGGGTCTGCTGCTTGTCGGCGTCGGCGGCACGGTGTTAGCGGTGGCTCGCCCGCGCTGGGTCGCGGTTGACCGCGCCATGCGCCGCGGCGAGCCGCTTCCGACGTCGGTGGTCGTCCGCTCGCTCGGGCTGGTGCTCGTCCTCGCCGCAGTAGCCGCCGGGGTCGTGGTCCTGGTGCTCTGACGCGGTCAGGCGACCTCGTTCAGCTTCCCGGTCGCGACGTCGAAGACGAAGCCGCGGATCGAGTCCTTGAGCGGTACGAACGGGTTGGCCTGGATCCGCGCGATGGACTGGCGCACATCCGCGGCGGGGTCGGGAAACGACTCGGGCGACCACGGCGGCTTGATGCCGACCTCGTCCTCGATGGACTTCTTGAACGCGTCGTCGGTGAACGTCTGCATTCCGCAGTCGGTGTGATGGATCAGGATGATCTCTGTGGTGCCGAGCAGTCGCTGGCTGATGGCCAGCGAGCGGATCTCGTCCTCGGTCACCACGCCGCCGGCGTTGCGGATCACGTGCGCCTCGCCCTCGTTGAGGCCGAGGGCGGCGTAGACATTCAGGCGGGCATCCATGCACGCGACCACCGCCACGTGCTTGGCCGGTGGCATCGGCAGCGGCCCGTTGAAGGTCTCGGCGTAGGTCGCATTGTTTTCCAGCAGTTCGTCCGTCACCGTCATGTCGTGCTCCCCGATAGGTTTGGTAGGCAACCTAACCAACAATAGCCAAATGGTCGCCGACGTCTACCCCGGACCGCGGGCGAACTCAGCAGGACGAGAACTGGTAGGCCTTGCCGTTGAGGATGACCTGGTGGCGCGAGCTGACTCTCGCTTTCCCGCCGTCGGTGATCGTCACGTCCGTCACGTAGATCCGTCCCTTGGGACGCAGACCCTTGACGTGGGCCGAGGTCACCGTGTACTCGGGATCAGGCTGGGTGGTCCTGACGTTCGGGGTGAAGTGGTACTTCTTCGACGCCGGCAACGTCTTCCCTCCGGCGGCCAGCAGGCTCACGCATCGACGGAAGTCCACGTCGGCCCGGTCCTCGGGGTCCTGCGCGGCAATGATGGCGCGTACCCCATCGTCAGGTTTGCGCTGAAACGCTTGGTTGATCGTGTCGTACATGGTGAGGATGAGGTCGGTGTCGGCAGCCGTCGCCGCTGCCGTCGAGGGGTCTGCGGACTCCGCTGCCGTCGAGGTGTCTGCGGACTGCCCTGCCGACGAGGCAGGCGCCGTCTTCTTGCCCGCATGACCGCTGGTGCAGGCGGTCGCCACCACGGCCAGCACGGACACTGCCGCCATCATTCGCCTCACGGCTGCTCCCTAAGTCAGTGCATTCCTGATCGGGGGAGCAGGGGCGGCTGGCGCTATGCGCAGAGAGTACAACCCCCGCGCTCAGGTGAGCCTGTGCATCCAGCTGTGACTGTCGACCACCTGGCCGGTCTGGATGCCGAGCAGTTGCTCACGCAGCTGACTGGTGATCGGTCCGGTGCTGCCGTCGCCGACAGTCCACGACCCGGTCGCACTCTGCACCGAACCGACGGGTGTGATCACCGCGGCCGTGCCGCAGGCGAACACTTCGGTGATGGCGCCGGACTCGTTGCCCGCGCGCCATTCGTCGGTGGAGATCTTGCCCTCCTCGGCTGTGTAGCCGAGCTCCTGGGCGACGGTCAGCAGCGAATCTCGCGTGATGCCGGGCAGCAACGTCCCGGTCAACGACGGGGTGACGATCCGCGCGCCCGGGCCCGACCCGTAGACGAAGTACAGGTTCATCCCGCCCATCTCTTCGACCCAGCGGTGCTCGACCGCATCGAGCCAGACCACCTGGTCGCAGCCCTTCTCGGCGGCGGCAGCCTGAGCGACCAGCGAGGCTGCGTAGTTGCCCGCGCACTTGGCCTCGCCGGTGCCACCGGGAGCCGCGCGGGTGAATTCGGTCGATAACCACACCGACACCGGCTTGACCCCGCCCGGGAAGTAAGCGCCGGCCGGCGAGGCGATGAGCAGGTACGCGTAGGCATTCGCGGGACGCACACCCAACCCCACCTCGGTCGAGATCATGAACGGGCGGAAGTACAGCGACTCGCTGGGATCGGCTGGCACCCAGGCCTCGTCGACCTCGACGAGCGCGCGCAGCGACTCGACGAACAGGTCCTCGGGCAGTTCGGCCATAGCCAGGCGACGGGCCGAGCGGGCGAAGCGGGCCGCGTTGGCGGTGGGGCGGAACGTGGCGATGGAGCCGTCGGGCTGGCGGTAGGCCTTGAGGCCTTCGAAGATCTCCTGGCCGTAGTGCAGCGCCATC
This sequence comes from Pseudonocardiales bacterium, assembly GCA_025965875.1. GTDB lineage: Bacteria > Actinomycetota > Actinomycetes > Mycobacteriales > Jatrophihabitantaceae > QHCC01. The sequence continues at coordinate 7,974 of JAOPWD010000039.1, read as the reverse complement.
GTCGCCGGATCGAGAACCAGCGGTCCGTACGGCAGGACCTCGCCGGCGGACCAACCACCCGCGGCCGTCCAATCGACGCGGACCATGTGGTCGGTGAAGTACCTACCGAAACCGGGATCGGCCAGGATCGCCGCCCGCTCGTCGTCGGTCTTCGGGTTGGGGTTGCGCAGCACACTGAACGCCATAGTCGGTCATCCTAGTTTCTGCGCTCGGCAGTGGCGTACTCGATTGCCGCTAGCGTGGCCGAGCACTACGTCGACCGCCCGCACATGGGCAACCCGTTTCGCTGTGCACCATTCGGCGCCGCAAATCGGCCCGATTCAGGGCGCTTAGCTGCAAAGCGGCGTCAGTTGCGGGCCAGGGCGGTGTCGGTGGCCAACGTCGCGACGAACGACGGCACCGCTTGGTCCGAGGAAGCCACGACCACGGCGGGCAGTGCCTTGGTCAGCAGGTCGAGCAACTGCTCGCGGTCGACGGCGTGGGTGTCCAGCCAGCCGATGACACACGCCTCGGCAAAGGCGACCCAGCCATGGATGGCCAGCTCGGCCCGCGGGCCCATCGTCACGCCCATCTCGCCGACGATGCTGATGACGCGCCCGGCCATGCTGGCCCGGGTGTCGTCGAAGATCTTGCGCATCACGGCGTCGCCGCTGGCCGCGCCACGCACCAACGAGGTGTAGTTGTCGGGGTTTTCCTCGACGTAGGCGACGAATGCGGTCAGCGAGGCGCGCAACGCCTCGACCGGCGCCAGTGCCGGATCAGGGGCGGTGCGGCGCAGCAGCTCCTGCGCCGCCGCCCGTGCCACCTCGATGTGGAACTCCTGCTTGGAGGAGAAGTAGTGGAAGAGCAGCCCGCGCGAGATGCCGGCCTCGTGGGCGATGTCCTCGACCGACAACTCGTCCAGGGTGCGGGTGGCGAGCATCTCGACGCCGAGTTCGATGAGCTGAGCGCGCCGCGCCTCAGGGTTCAATCGCACTCGCTTCTCGGTGGCCACTGTCACATCGTAACCCGCTATTGAATTTGAGCCAACTATCTATTGACTCTCGTTCAATGCGAACTTAGGCTGACCGGATGACGCAGGCAACCACCCGCCGGACGACCGCCGCCAAGCCGTCGTCGCGCCCCAAGGCCAAGCCCGCCGCGGCTCCCGAGTCCCGCCGACAGGTGGGCGTGCTGATCATCGGGAGCGGTTTCGCCGGACTCGGCGCGGCCATCCGGCTCGCCAAGGACGGTCGCGACGACTTCCTCGTCATCGAGCGGGGCAGCGAGGTCGGCGGCACCTGGCGCGACAACACCTACCCGGGCGCGGCATGCGATGTGCCCTCGCACCTCTACTCCTACTCCTACGAGCCGAATCCGGACTGGTCGCGCTCGTTCTCACCGCAGTGGGAGATCCAGGACTACCTGCGCCGGACGGCCGAGAAGTACGACGTCCTCGACAAGCACCTGTTCGACACCGAGGTCACGTCGGCGCAATGGGACGCCGAAGCCGAGCAGTGGCTGGTCGAGACCACGGCGGGGGGGTTCGCCGCCGACGTCGTGGTCGCGGCGATCGGCGCACTGTGCGAGCCAGCCCTGCCCGACATCAAGGGCATCGAAACGTTCCAGGGCGAGGTCTTCCACTCCTCGCGCTGGAACCACGACTCCGACCTGACCGGAAAGCGCGTTGCCGTGATCGGGACGGGCGCCTCGGCCATCCAGATCGTGCCGGCCGTCGCCGACCAGGTGGCGCAGCTCGACGTGTACCAGCGCACCGCCCCCTGGGTGATGCCCCGGCGTGACCGCGCGTACTCGAAGCCGGAAAAGCTTGTCTACAAGCACATTCCGGGTGCGCAGCGACTCGCCCGCGAGGCGATCTACTGGGGCCGCGAGGCGTTGGTCGTCGGTTTTGCGTACCGGCCGAAGATCCTGCTCGGCGCGCAGCGCGTGGCCGAGCGGCACATCCGCAGGCAGATCACCGACGACGACCTCCGCGAGGCAGTCACGCCCAACTGGCAGATCGGCTGCAAACGGATCCTGATCTCCAATGACTGGTACCCCACGCTGGTCAAGGACCACGTCGAACTCGTCACCGACGGCATCGCCGAGATCCGCGAGAACGCGATCGTCACCCGCGACGGCGCGGTGCGTGAGGTGGACGCGATCGTGGTCGCCACCGGATTCCACGTCACCGACTCCCCCGGCTGGGAGGCGATCAAGGGCGCCGACGGTCGTTCGCTGGGCCAGGTGTGGCGCGAGGAGGGTCAGCAGGCTTACAAGGGCGCGGCAGTGGCAGGCTTTCCGAACATGCTGTTCGTGGTCGGCCCCAACACCGGCCTCGGGCACAGCTCGATGATCTACATGATCGAGTCGCACGTGAACTACCTGGCCAGCGCGCTCGACGAGATGGACGAGCACGGCTTGGCGACGTTCGAGGTCCGGGCGGACAAACAGCGTGCCTACAACGACGATCTGCAGGAGCACATGAAGCAGACGATCTGGATGACCGGGGGCTGCGCGAGTTGGTACCTCGACTCGCACGGCAAGAACACGACGCTGTGGCCGAGTTTCACGTTCGCGTTCCGGCGGCTCACCCGCAAGTTCGACCTGGCCGCGTACCGCACCACGGCGCGCGCCGATCGTCCTGCGGCGTCGCTCACTCTCGTCGAGGAAGGCGTGGCATGACCACGATCAAGGGCAAGGTTGCGGTCGTCACCGGGGCAGCTTCGGGCATCGGCCGAGCGTTGGCTTGCGAGCTCGCGCGCCGCGGCGCCAGGGTCGCGATCAGCGACATCGACGAGGTGGGGTTGGCCGAGACCTCCAAGTGGCTGAGCGTCATCGGCGCGCGGGTGCACGAGCAGCGCCTCGACGTCACCGACCGCGCGGCGGTGCTGACCTATGCCGACGCCGTGGCCGAGGAGTTCGGCGTCGTGAACATGGTCTTCAACAACGCCGGCATCGCGTTCACCGGCGACATCGAGGCGATGACGTTCGGGCAGATCGAGCGGGTGATGGACGTCGACTTCTGGGGCGTCGTCAACGGCACCAAGGCGTTCCTGCCGCACGTGATCGCGTCCGGTGAGGGACACATCGTCAACATCTCGAGCCTGTTCGGGCTGATGTCGATCCCGGGGCAGAGTGCCTACAACGCCGCGAAGTTCGCCGTGCGCGGGTTCACCGAGGCACTGCGCCAGGAGATGATCGTCGCCGAGCATCCCGTGCAGGTGACCTGCGTTCACCCCGGCGGCATCAAGACCGCGATCGCCCGCAACGCCGGTGCCGTCGAAGGTCAGGATGCCACCGCTCTCGCGCAGTTCTTCGACTCCAAGCTGGCGAAGAAGTCGCCCGAGTCGGCCGCCACGGCCATCCTGCGCGCGGTCACTGCGAACCGTCCGCGCGCCGTCGTCGGTCTGGACGCCAAGGTGCTCGACGTGCTCGTCCGGTTGCTCGGGTCGCGCTACCAGCGCCTGGTGGCGATCGGCGCTCGCAGGTCCATACCGACGATTGCGCGATCGGTCGCAGTGGCCGAGGCGTCGCCCACCAAGTCCGCCAGGAAGAAGCTGTCCGCCTGATGCATCTGCCCCGCCCTCTGGTCATCGGCCTCTCGGCCACGATGTACCGCACTGCGTTGAATGCGCGCACCCCACTGCGCCTGCGGCGTTCGATCCTGGAACGGTTCGCCCAACTCGGCGTTGTGCCCGCCGGTACGCAGGTCGAGCAGATCTCCCTCGGTGGGCGGCCGTGCGACCGGATCACGGTCGGCGCCTCCGTTCGGCCGCGTGCCGTGCTCTATCTGCACGGCGGCGGCTACACCGTCGGTTCGCCGCACACGCACCGCTCGCTGGGCGCCTTTCTGGCCCGTGCGACTGGTGCGGTGGTGTTCTCGCTCGACTATCGCCTCGCGCCGGAGCACCCGTACCCGGGCGCGCTCGAAGACGCTGTGGCCGCGTTCAGGGCGCTCATATCCGAGCACCGGTTCGCGGCGTCCCGAATCGCGATAGCTGGTGACTCCGCTGGTGGCGGCCTCGCAGTCGCTGCTGCACGAGTGCTTACCGATGACGGATTGCAGCCCGCTGCCCTCGGCCTGCTTTCGCCCTGGACCGATCCGTCGGACGACGAATCGCCGCGGCGCCGCGACTTCGTCATCGACTCGGCGTGGGGCCGGCAGAATGCCGCCTCATATCGCGGCGACGCCGACCCGCACGATCCCGGCTACGCCCCGATGCACGGGCGGCTCGACGGGTTGCCGCCCATGCTCATCCACTGCGCGGTCACCGAGGTCCTGCAGCCGCAGATCCTGCGGTTCGCCGGGCTGGCATCCGCTGCCGGCGTCGACGTGCAGTTGGTCGAACACCCGCGGCTGTGGCACAGCGGGCACGCCTTGGCCGGCACGCTACGCGAGGCCACCGACGCCGTGCATGACGTCGGCGTCTTCCTGCGCGCCCACCTCGACGCCATCCCCGAGTCAACGGCCGCGGCGACGACGCCTGCCTAGGGCTGTGAATCGCGGGCGCTTGCTCGTCGCCGTCTCCACCGCGCACCTCGTTGCCGGGACCGCGGGCCCGCTGCTTGCCCTGAACCGGCGGCTCGCCTCGCCACCGGTGGCGGCCGCCGCCGCCTCAGGCAAGATGGCTACGTGACGCCATCGGACGACGAGCAGCAGCAGCCACCGACGATCGACCACGCAGGCCGAGTCATCCTGACAAACATCAGCTCGCACGCGTTCGAACACCCGGCGGACCGAACGGCATTGACCGCGATGCGATCGCTGCCCGGCTTCGACCAGATCCTCCGCGCCACCTCCCGCATGATGCGCGAACGCCAATACCGCCTGGCCTACCTAGCCAGCTCCGTGCGCGTAGACGCTCGCCAGTTCCCGGACCTGAACGAAATCCTCGACGGCGTGACGAACATCCTCGACGTCCCCCAACGCCCCGAGCTCTACGTCTACAACGACCCGGTCGCCCAGGCGATCACCCTCGGCGTGGACAAGCCGTTCATCGCCATGAGCAGCGGCCTGTACGGCATGACTACCGAGGACGAGCGGCGGTTCGTCATCGGCCACGAGACCGGCCACGTGCTGTCCGGCCACGCGCTCTACCAGTCCTTGCTGATGCACCTGCTCAACCTGGTCGGCTCCCTCGGCTGGATCCCGGCGAGCGGGCTCGGCCTGCGCGCGCTCATTGCCGCGCTGCGTGAATGGGAACGCAAGGCCGAGCTTTCCGCTGACCGGGCCGGCCTGCTCGCCGGCCAGGACACCGACGCCGCGCTACGCGTGCACATGAAGATGGCCGGCGGTGCCAACCTCGACAAGATCGACGCCGAGGCATTCCTCGACCAGGCCAAGGAATACGAGGCGGCCGGCGACCTGCGTGACGGCGTCCTCAAGCTCCTCAATACCGAGCGCAGCACCCACCCGTTCGCGGTCATCCGCGCAGCCGAAGTGCGCCGGTGGATCGACTCCGGTGGCTACCAACGAATCCTGGACGGCCACTACCCACGACGCACCGACGACCATCAGCAGAGCTTCGGCGACGCGGCCCGCGAGGCGGGCGTCTCCTACAAGAAGCGCATCGACGAGACGACCGACCCCATCGTCGCCGCGGTGCGCAACCTCGGCACGACGGTCAGCACTGCCGCCGACAGCCTGGTGGACTGGATCGGGCGCAAGGCCCGCGGCCAGGGCGACGAAGACGCAACCGGTGAAGTCCTGGACAGCACCGACGACGGCCAGGAAGCAGACAAAGACAAGGACAGCGAACCCTAGAGATCAGGCAGGTGTTCGCGGGCCCACAGCGCCGCGGAGGTTCGGTCGCCGACGCCGATACGACGGAACACGCTGCCCAGGTGCACCTTCACTGTTCGCTCGGCAATCCCCAGCGCGCGGCCGATCTGCTTGTTCGCCATGCCCTGGCTCGCCAGGCGCAGCACCTGCAACTCCCGCTCGCTGAGCTCGTCAGCCGGCGAGGACGGCGACGGCAAGAGCGCCCCGGCCACCCGCGGATCGAGCGGCGCGTGACCCTGCGCGGCCGAGTGAACCGCGGCCAGCAACTCCTCGGGTGTGCAGTCCTTGAGCACGTAGCCGATCGCACCCGCCGCAAGCGCGTCACGGACCCGGGCCTGGTCGGAGAACGACGTGAGGATGACGATCCTCAGCTCCGGATGATCGGCCAGCAAGGCGCGGGTGGCGGCGACGCCGTCCATGACCGGCATCGACAGGTCCATCAACACCACGTCGGCTTCGACCTTCGTGGCCAGCTCGACCGCCTGCGCCCCGTCCTCGGCCTCACCCACGACCTCGACGTCGGGGGCACCGTCGAGCAGCGACGTCAGCCCAGCACGGACCAGACGATGGTCGTCCACCAGCAGCACTCGGATCATCGCGTCGGCACCGACAACTCCCAAATCGTCCCGGCACCCGGGGCCGTGCGTAGCTGCAGCCCCGCACCGATCGCTGTGACAGTATCGGTGATCAGCCGCAGCCCGAAATGGTCGCCAGGTGTCGTCTGCGCCGCATCGAACCCGACGCCGTCGTCGGCCACGGTCACCTGCGCCGCAACGCCAGCGCGCCGCAGCGAGACGCTGACATGTTCGGCTCGAGCATGTCGCACTACATTACGCAGCAACTCCTGCACGACGCGGAAGACCGCCTGCTGCTGCTCGGCCGACAACACCGCCGCCGCCGCCTCGTCCAGATCGAGCTCCACCGCCGGGCCGCGGCCGGCCATCGTCGCCACCAGGTCCCGCAGTGCGGCGGACAGACCGGCCGAGCGCAACGCCGGCGGATAGATGTCGACGAGCAGCGAGCGCAGGCCGCCGATGCTCGTCCGGACCGCGCCGGCTGCGTCACGCAACTCGGCCGCCAGTAGTTCGTCGCCGCGCGAGGCCGCCTTTTCGGCGCCGCCGGCCACCGAGAACGACGCTGCCGCTAACTCCTGGACGGCACCATCGTGCAGTGTGGCGGCGATGCGTTGCCGCTCCTCCAGCGAGGCGTCCAGCGCCCGCTGCATCAGCGCCTCGCGTTGTACCTGGCCGCGTCGGATCCTCGCGAACAGCGTCCAGACGAGCGGCAGCAGCAAAATGAAGATCACGCCGAGACTGCTCAGCATGATGCCGACGAAACCGCGCCACAGTTCACTCGCGCGGTCGTTCACGGTGTTGTAGTTGAAATAAGCCTCGAACAGCAGTTCATCACCGCTGGGCGTCCAGACCGGGCGGTACACCTCGAGTAGCTTGCCCTCGACGCGCTCGTACCGATTCTCCGGCTTGCTCAGATCACTGACCTCGGCCCGGGTCTGCGGGGTGGCCAGTACGGCGAGCGCGGATTCGTCGAGTGGGTACACCGCCCCGGTCAGCCGCGGCTCGTCGGAGTACATGATCTTTCCCGCGGGCGTCCAGATCTTGACGCGCACCACGGAGGTGGACAGCACCCGCAATCGCACGACGCTGTCGAGTCCGGTACGCGCGGCGTCCGGATCGGTGGTCATCGCATCGGTCAGCACGGGCTGCACGACGCTGGTAGCGAGGATGTCGGTGAACTCGGCCGCCATGTGCACCGACTGCCGCTCGGACAGGTGCCGGCTGACCAGCGAGCCGGCAAAGGCCACCAGGCACACGACGACGAGGGTGGCCGCACCGAGTTGGAGAACCACCCGCCGTAGCCGCATCGGACGCTCGTCGGCGAACCGAGCGGCTGCTGAGGTGGGCGAGGCGATGGTGACCCAGGCGGGCGCCGATTGCGGGTCAAGGCGCGTCGATGCCCCGGGAGTGGGGGGAACTCCCGGGGCGCCGACTGCGGTGTCGTGCGTCATTTAGCCTCCGTGGCCGCCGCTGCCGCCGCTGCCGCCGCCGCCGCCAGCGCCGCCACCGTGGCCGCCGCTGTCGTCACCCGGTTCGGTGGTCACGCCCCGGTCATCGCCGGGCTCGGTAGTGGCGCCCCCGCCATTGCCGGGCGCAGCGGTAGCGCCGCCCCGGTCGTCGCCCGGTTCCGTGCTC
>JAOPWD010000036.1 GCA_025965875.1 Pseudonocardiales bacterium | reverse complement strand
ACCCGCAACCGCCGCGCCTGCGACTGAAGCTCGGTCAGATGCCCGCCGGTACCCGCGACAACGAGGCGCAGTCCTGGGTGCGCACGCCGCAGAGACGGCAGGCAGTCCAGCAGGGTCTGCAACCCCTTCTCGTGCACCAGCCGCCCAGCGAACACCACGAGGGGCCCATCGGGGCCGAGACGCGCGCGCGCCGCCTGTCGGGCACGCGGAGTCACCCGCCACCGCACCGGGTCGATACCGTTCGGAACAACGGTGACGTGGTCATCGGGCAGTTCGAACAGCTTGGTGACCTCGTCGTGCATGGCGCTGGAGCAGGTGATCACGGCCGCGGCCTGATGCGCGAGCCACCGCTCGACCGAGTGGATAGCCACGTTGAGCGGTTTGGACAACCACCCCTGATTGCGGCCGGACTCGGTGGCATGAATGGTCGCCACCAGCGGCGCACCGGTCACCTGCGCCAGAGTCACGCCACTCTGGGCCACCAGCCAGTCATGGGCATGCACCACATCGGGGCGCCAGCGCCGCACCAGCGGCAACGCTGCGCGCAGCAGGGCATGCTCGGCGGCCTGCGCCCAGGCGAGCAGCGTCTCGGTCGTGAAGTCAATGGCAATCGGATCGAGGGCCGAGCGACGGATCCGCACGCCGTCGCGTACTTCGTCGACGATGGACTCGGCCTCGCCGCGCGTGACGACCCGGACGTCATGCCCGGCCGCGGTCAGCTCGCGCGCGAGCGCCTCGACGTGGCGTCCCAGGCCGCCGACGACGAGGGGCGGGTACTCCCACGACAACATCAAGACGCGCATCGTCGAAGACATTAGTGTCAGCCGGCGAAGGACCCCCGACGCGGGACACTATTGTCAGGGGATGCCGTCGATGCCGCGCGCGAGCGTGGCCCGTGCCGCCGCGGCCACTGCAATGATCATCGCGGCACTGTTGCTCGGGGCACTGTTCCGCATTGTCAGTGGCACCGAGCATCACGCGTACGCCAAAGGGGCGGTGGCGCCGGACAGCACGCACGTCACTATCGGCGACACGTACACGCTGTCGACACCGGGCGGGGTCAAGAAGTTGACGGACCGCGGAGTGGACGTGAACAGGCCACAGTGCGAATGGTCGGTCAACGGGTCGGCCAGCCAGGCACTGACCGTGGTGGCAGCCGGACAAGGCACCAAGGCCGTCAACGTCGTCGCCACGTTCGTCGCCCCGTACACGGGCAGCATCCACGTTGACTGCCTGGGCTGGGGACCGATGTTCATGGACGACGCTCCGGGCTCGGCTCCCGACTACGCGGGCTGGCTACTGCTGCTCGCGACGATCAGCCTCACGGTCGGCGTCGCGCTGGGCATGGGGAGCCTCCGAGCGGCCGGCGCCAACTCAGAGCGGGCGACGCGCGAGGACGACGAGATCGAGCGACTCGTCCACGCTGTGCACGTCCGCAGCGAGGATCACGAAGTCCCGCGCCGCGACGGTGACGACGTCGTCGTATAACCGCTCGCTCCACAGCTTCGGTGGCACCGCCAGTTGGGCGGCGACGAACCCGTCGTGCTCGGTGTCGAGCGCGCGCAGCCGTGGTGCCGCGTGCAGGCCGAGCACCGTGTCGATCGCGAAGCCGCATTGGCTCAGCAGTTCGCTCAGCTCAGCCCCGGTGAACTCCCGAGTGTGGAACGGATTGACGGGGGCGTCCAGGCCGGGGGAAAAGGTCAACCGGTTGGGCGTGGTCACGATCAGCAGGCCGCCCGGGCGCAGCGCGCGCAGGCACTCCTGGACGAACTCCGGGTGGTTCCACACATGCTCGATCACCTGCAGTGTGGCGAGCACGTCTACCGACGCCGACTGCACCGGCAGCGCAGCGAGGTTCGCCCGAACGAACGAGGCCTGCGGGTAGGTGGCCGCGGCGTGGGCCACGGTGAGTGCGTCGTAGTCGACGCCGAGCACCCGGCTCGCCGAGGCCGCGAACAGGGCCGTGCCGTAGCCCTCGCCACAGCCGACCTCGAGCACGGACTGGCCAGTCACGTACGGCTGCGCGAACACGTAGGCGGCCTCGTGACGCCGGAACCAATAATTCTCGGCCGGGATTCCGGGCACCGTGCGTTCGCCGGTCAGGGGCAAACTTCCTGTACTTATCAGGTTGTCCTCTCACGCGTGTCGTGTCGCAGGGCGCATGCCGTGACGCTACCCAGGTCGGCCGGGTGGACCGTGCACCCGCCGTGTACGACGGCCACCGTCGTAGTTATTCTCGCCTCCGAGCCGGGCATCACGATGGCGTTCAGCCTGGGTCTGCAGGATGAGGGCGGGGGCCTCGATGCGAAAGTACGTGCCCGTGGCGGGCCGGATGGCGGGCAGGCGCGACGCCGGGCTTGCGCCCACGGCCGGGGGTGTCGACGGGTCCTTCGATCGGCCGGTGCGCAGCCTCGGTTCCGCCGCCCCGTTGTTCGTCACCCGGGTGGCCGGGCACCGGCCGGTTCCCCTGGCGCTCGCTCCGCACGTCGGTGTTCGACCGCGCGCCGAGGTCCCTGAGGTCGCGCCAACAGAGCCTGCTCGCCCGCAGTTGGTCGTGGCCCGACACGCTGCGCCGGTCCTGCCCTTCCCACGGGAGCCCGCGTTGAACGACGCGTCGTCGCTGCGACTGCGTCACTTGCCGGCTGCGCCCGCCACAGAATTCAGCGCGCTGGCCGCGTATCAATTGCTGCCCGTTCGGCGGCGCACGGATGCGTTCGCGCGATGGCGGTCCTGGCTGCAGTTCTCCACCCGGGGTCGCGGGCCTCGCGAGGTCGGTTGGGCGGGCTGGCGGGCGAGCGTCGACCCGACCATGGTTGCCTCGTTCGGGCTCATTGCCGCGGCCGCCGTGTTCATCGGCCTGTATTCGTTCTCCAGCGGCGGTATGTACAACCCCGTCACCCCCACCCCGAGCCAGACGAACGGGCGGCCGCCTGACTCGCCTGCGCTCACCAAGGCGCCTGACGTCCGCGCGATCCGCCAGGCGCCTGGGGTACAGCGGTCCCCGGGGTCGAACGGGCCGACCGTGCCACAGACTTACGCGTCGTGGCCGGCGCCGTCGACCCCCGCGCTCGGGTCCATCCTGGTGGCCAGCCACCCTGCGCTGTCCAGCGAGGGAGTGCCCGGGATACCCGCCACCAGCGCTCCGGTCGGCGGTGGCGGCCCGGCCCCGACGCCTATCCCGAGCGACACCCCAACGCCGTCACCCACCGACACCACACCGCCGACGGCGTCGGACACCCCGGTGCCGTCTCCGTCCGAGACGAC
>JAOPWD010000025.1 GCA_025965875.1 Pseudonocardiales bacterium | reverse complement strand
GCCGTTCACGCTGAGCGCCAGCGCCTGGCCGGCGGGCACTTGGAGCGAGATGGGCGCCGACGGAGTGGCGGCACTGCTGCTGGCCGATGCCGACGCGCTGCTGCTGGTCGATGCCGACGAACTGCCGGACCCACTGCCCGACGCGGACGCGGAGGTGCTGCCCGATGTCGTGCCTGAGGTGCTGCCCGACGGCGTACCCGAGGGACTCGTGGACGCGGTGTCCGACGGACTGGGCGAGGCGGCCGCGCTGGCCTCGGCTGCGGTGGCGAACACCTGGTAGCCGGACGCTGCCGGCGAGGTCACGCTCTGCAGCGTGTCAGGCGCGTGCCCGTTGTTGACGACGACGAGTTGGAGCGCGCCCGCGTCGCCCGAGTGGTAGGAGGGCCCGTCCGGCGGCTTGATCGCGACGTCGGCCAACTGGAGGTCGCCGATGGTGCCGCTCGTCGCGTCGACTGCGGGCACAACCTCCGCGGTCTGGGCCTGCTGACCGGTGGCGCACGCCGACGTCAACAGCGTCGCGCAGACGGCGACAAGCCCAATGCCAATGCGGCGCTTGGTGGCCGGCGCAGCGATCACGTCTACTCCTCGACAGGTTCCCCGCCACAGGAAGCGGGCGCCGTCCGGACGACGATCCCGCCGGCAGCGACGACTGGCCGACAGCCTAGCGAGCGGCCGAGGACGGCCCGCGCGGTGCCTGCCCGTCGCGGCAAGTAGCACAGGATTCGCGCCCGGCGAAGCCCTTATCGCGTCGGGCTATTCGAAATCATGCCCGGTTTGGGGTCAGCGCCCCGTGTTATCCTTAAGCTAGCGAAAGGGGCTCGAACACATGACTTTCAAGGTCGGCGAGACCGTTGTCTATCCGCATCACGGGGCGGCATTGATCGAGGCCATCGAAGAGCGATTGCTCAAGGGTGTCCAGAAGACCTACCTGCGTCTCAAGGTCGCCCAGGGCGATCTTACCGTCCTGGTTCCGGCTGAGAATGCCGAAATCGTGGGCGTGCGTGACGTAGTTGGCCAGGAAGGCCTGGACAAGGTATTCGAGGTGTTGCGCGCGCCGCACACCGAGGAGCCGACGAACTGGTCGCGCCGGTACAAGGCCAACGGCGAGAAGCTGGCTTCTGGCGACGTGAACAAGGTTGCCGAGGTCGTTCGTGATCTCTGGCGTCGCGACCGCGATCGTGGCCTGTCGGCCGGCGAGAAGCGGATGCTCGCCAAGGCTCGGCAGATCCTCGTCAGCGAGCTCGCGCTCGCCGAGGGGACCAACGAGGACAAGGCAGAGGTCGTACTCGACGAGGTATTGGCCGAGGCTGTGGCCTGAACAACGTTTCATCAATAATGGCGGCGACCGGTCAATTGACCGTCGCCGCCATTCTTGTTGCTGCCGGCGACGGGCAGCGGCTCGGTGCCGGCGTGCCGAAGGCATTCTGCGAGGTCGCCGGGCAGACCCTGCTCGAGCACGCGGCGGCCCGCTTCGTCGCCCATCCTGACGTCCATGACCTGGTTGTCGTCGCCCCGCCGTCGCTCGTCGAGTCGGCCGCGGCGCTCGTTCCGACGGCGGCTGTGGTCGCCGGGGGCCGCACCCGGCAGGAATCCGTCGAGCGGGGCCTGGCCGCGCTGCCTGACGGTGTCGGCGCGGTGCTCGTGCACGACGTGGCCCGGCCGTTCGTGCCCGCCGAGGTCATCAGTCGCGTGGTCGCGGCGCTGTCGGGCGGTGCGCAGGCGGTCATTCCCGTGCTCCCAGTCGTCGACACGGTCAAACGCGTCGACGAGTCCGACGTGGTGGTCGAGACGCTCGACCGAACGTCGTTGCGGGCCGTACAGACGCCGCAGGGTTTCCGCCGCGCCGTCCTGGTGGCAGCGCACGCGGCCGCCGGCGGTTCGGCCGTCACCGACGACGCGGCTCTGGTCGAGGCTTTCGGGGTACGGGTGGTCGTGGTCGAGGGTGCTGACGAGCTGTTCAAGATCACCCGGCCGTGGGATCTCGCGTTGGCCGCGCTGGTGGCCGGGCGGTGACGGAATTCCGCACCGGCGTGGGCGTCGACGTCCACCCGTTCGAGGCGGGACGGCCGTGTTGGCTGGCCGGGCTGCTGTGGACCGGCGTCGACGGGTGCAGCGGGCATTCCGACGGCGATGTTGCGGCCCACGCGGCGTGTGACGCGCTGCTGTCGGCGGCCGGGCTCGGCGACCTGGGGTCAGTGTTCGGGGTCGACAACCCGTCGCTGACGGGCGTCTCGGGTACGACGCTGCTGGGCGAGGCGGCCCGGATGGTGGCGGCCGAGGGTTGGCAGGTGGCGAACGTGGCTGTTCAGGTGATCGCCAACGCCCCCAAGATCGGGCCGCGGCGCACCGAAGCCGAGGTGGCGCTGTCGACGGCGGTCGGTGCGCCGGTCTCGGTGAGTGCGACCACCACCGACGGGCTCGGGCTCACCGGCCGCGGCGAGGGCGTCGCCGCAGTGGCCACTGCCCTACTCACCCGCTAGCTCCGTTGAGTGACGTATCTCGAAGATCAGAGAGGGCAGTTTTCGGCGTCTCTGATCATGGGATTACGTCACTCAACGGGGGAGTTCAGCGGGACTGAGGGCCTGGTCCAGGTCGGCCCAGAGGTCCTCGACGTGTTCGATGCCGACGGAGAGCCGCAGCAGCGTCGGCGGTGTGCCCTGGGTCGCATCGATCGCATGGCGGGCGCGGCGCTCGATCAGCGACTCGACGCCCCCGAGGCTGGTGGCGTGATTGATCAGCGCGACGCGCTGGCACACGGCCTCGGCGTCGTCCGCTGACCCGGCCACTTCGAAGGAGATCATCGCGCCGTACCCGTGGTGCAGTTTGGTCGCCAACCCGTGGCCGGGGTCCGACGCCAGCCCCGGGAAGCGCACCCGGGTCACCGCCGGGTGGGCCTCGAGCCGGGCCGCCAGGTCCTGCGCGTTGGCCTGGGCGCGCTCCAGCCTGATCGCCAGCGTGCGCAACCCACGCAGGGCGAGATAGGACTCCAGCGCTCCGGGCATTCCCCCAGTGAGGTCGCGGCGCAGCTTGAGACCGGCGGTCAGTTCCGGGTCGCGGGTGACCAGCACCCCCATGAGCAGGTCAGAGTGCCCGGACAGGTACTTCGTCGCCGAGTGCATGACGATGTCGGCGCCGTGTTCGAACGGCCGCACGACCAACGGGGTTGAGAACGTCGAGTCGACGCAGGTCAACGCGCCCACGTCGTGCGCGGCCGCGATGAGGGTCGGCAGGTCGGCCACCCCCAGCATCGGGTTCGTCACGGTCTCCAGCCACAGCAGCGTGGCACCCGGCAGCGCGGCGAGCACGGCCGCGGTGTCGGTGATGTCGACCGGGCGTACCTCCATCCGGCCCATCCGCTGCTGCTCGTCGAACAGCGCCACGGTGCCGGAATAGGCGCTCTGCGGCACGACCGCCACGGCACCGGCCGGCCGGCCCTCCACGACCGCCGTGACCGCCGCCATGCCGCTGCCGAACGCGAGCGCCGTACCGCCCTCGAGCGCACCCAGCGCGTCCTCGAACGCGCGGATGGTGTCATTGCTGCCCGAGCGCAGGTAGTAGTTGTCGTCAGGGCCGTGGTGAAACGTCGCCGAGAGCACGATGGGGGCGCTCAGCGGAGCTCGCGGGCTGCGCGGTGGGCGGCCGCTGGCGACGACGACGGATTCGGGACGGAGCCGCTCGTGGTTCACGCTGGCAACGCTAGCGGTGCCGGCGTGGGGAAGGCTCCGGCCATTTTGTGCGTTGCGGCCCTATGACTGTTGAGCTGCCGGAAATCGCCAAGAAACTGCTGGACACCGGTTCGCAGGTGACCGTCGCGACCCTGATGCGCGACGGCAGCCCGCAGACATCGGTGTTGTGGGCCACCTACGACGGAGACGATCTGCTGCTGTCGACGATCATCGGGCGGGCCAAGGAACGCAACTGGCGCCGCGATCCCCGCACGAGCGTGCTGATACACGACCCGAACGACCCGAACCGCTACGTCGAGGTTCGCGGCTCGGTGTCGATGACGACCGAAGGCGGCCCGGAGCTGATCAACCGGCTTTCGCTCACCTACTACGGCGAGCCGTACACCGGCGACGAGGGCACCGACCACGTGCGCGTGGTCGCCAGGCTGACGCCGTCGCGCGTGGTCGTCCGCTGAGCGTCACTACGATGGGCCGGTGACGCTGCACCTTCACGACTCCATGACCCGGTCGTTGCGGGAGTTCGTCCCGCTCGAACCCGGCAAGGCGTCGATCTACCTCTGTGGCCTCACCGTCCAGGGCCCGCCGCACATCGGGCACACCCGGAACTGGGTCACCTTCGACATCCTGCGCCGCTGGCTCACGCACAACGGGGTCGAAGTGACGTTCATCCGCAACGTCACCGACATCGACGACAAGATCTTGATCAAGGCGGCCGAGGCGGGTCGGCCCTGGTGGGCGCTGGCCTACGAGAACGAGCGGGCGATCCTCACCGCCGAGGCGCTGCTGGGTTGCCCGCCGCCCGACTACGAACCGCGCGCCACCGGCCATGTGCCCGAGATGATCGAGCTCATGCAGCGGCTCATCGACGGCGGGCATGCGTACGCCGCCGATGGCGACGTCTACTTCGACGTCGAGTCGTTCCCCGAGTACGGCGCCCTGTCGGGTCAGCAACTCGCGAAGATGCAGCCGGCCGGTGACGCTGAAGGGGCCGGCCGCAAGCGGGACCCGCGCGACTTCGCCCTGTGGAAGGGGCACAAGCCTGGCGAGCCGGAGACCGCGTCATGGGCCACCCCGTGGGGACGCGGGCGACCCGGCTGGCACCTCGAATGCTCGGCCATGGCGACGAGGTACCTCGGCTCGACCTTCGACATCCACGGTGGGGGGCTCGATCTCGTCTTCCCGCACCACGAGAACGAGATAGCCCAATCGGTGGCGGCAGGCGACGGCTTCGCCCGGTACTGGATGCACAACGGGCTGCTCCGGCTGGCCGGCGAGAAGATGTCGAAGTCGCTGGGCAACTCGCTGCTCGTCACCGAACTCGTCAAGCGGTGGCGCCCGGTCGAGCTGCGCTACTACCTCGGCGCCGCGCACTACCGCAGCGACCTCGAGTTCTCCGAAGCAGCGCTGGACGAGGCCGCGGCCGCGTACCGGCGCATCGAGAACTTCGTCGAGCGGGCCACCGAGGTGCTGGGCGAGACGGTCGAACCCGGCTTCGCCTGCGCCGAGTTCGTCGCCGCGATGGACGACGACCTCGGCGTGCCGCTGGCGCTGGCCGCCATTCACAACGTCGTGCGCGAGGGCAACGCCGCGCTGGCGGGAGGCGACCGCACCGCCGTACGTGGTGCGCTGGGCTCCGTGCTCGTGATGACGGACCTGCTCGGCATCAGCCCGACTGCGTGGCGCGATGTCACGTCGGCCGATCTGACGCCGGTCGTCGATGCCTTGGTCCGGGTCGCTCTCGAACAGCGCGCGGCCGCCCGCGAGCGCAAGGACTTCGAGGCGTCCGACGCCATCCGCGACCAACTCGCGGAGGCGGGCGTCCTTGTCGAGGACACCCCGTCCGGTCCGCGCTGGACATTAAAGGAATCCCAGTAATGGCAGGCAATTCACAACGTCAAGGCGCGATCCGCAAGTCCAAGAAGGGCGCCCAGGTCGGTTCGGGTGGCCAGGTCAAACGCGCGCTGACGGGCAAGGGCCCTACCCCGCCCGCGGTGGAGCGCAAGGGTCATCCCGCGGCCCGCCGCGCCGCCTCGGCCGGTCGCCGCGAGCCCGACAAGGGCCGGGGGCGCAGTGGGCCTGGTCCGCGCAGCCGCAGCTCCGAGGCGGCCGAACTGCTGGTCGGCCGCAACCCGGTCGCCGAGGCTCTCAAGGCCAAGGTGCCGGCCACGGCGCTCTACGTCGCGATCGGCCTCGATGCCGACGAGCGGGTCACCGAGGCGATCAAGCTGGCGTCCAACCGGGGCATCTCGCTGCTCGAGATCAGCCGAGCCGAGCTCGACCGCAAGACCGGCGGGCTGCTGCACCAGGGCATCGCGCTGCAGGTGCCGCCGTTCGCCTACCGCGAGCTACCCGACGTCCTGGCCGCCGCGGCCGAGTCGACCACCGCGCCGCTGCTCGTGGCGCTCGACGGGGTCACCGACCCGCGCAACCTCGGCGCGGTCATCCGCTCGGCGGTGGCGTTCGGCGCCCACGGTGTGATCGTGCCGGAGCGGCGGGCGGCCGGAGTTACGGCGACCGCGTGGCGCACCTCGGCCGGCACTGCGGCGCGCATCCCGATCGCGCAGGTCACCAACCTGGTGCGCGCGCTCAAGGAGTGTCAGCAAGCGGGGATGTACGTCGTCGGGCTGGATGCGGACGGCACCACGACCCTCGACGACCTGCAGCTGGCCACCGACCCGATCGTGGTCGTGGTCGGCTCCGAGGGGCGCGGCCTGTCGCGGCTCGTCGGCGCCACCTGCGACGTCACGCTGTCGATCCCGATGGCCGGCGACGCCGAGTCACTGAACGCCTCGGTGGCCGCCGCGGTGACGCTGGCCGAGATCGCCCGCGCCCGCCGTCACGCTTAGTCCCGCTTTCCACCTTTCAGCGCCCCAAATCAGCCCGGTTTTGGGCGCCGAAAGGTGCAAAGCCGGGGCCGTTGGCCTTGTGCTGGCGCCGTTGGGTCGGAAGCATCCATCCGACGGACGCGTCTGAGGAGGCACGACATGGCCACGCCATTGCAGGGACGGCATGCGGCTGAGATCGACGGAGACTTCGTCGTCTTCCTGATCGGCGCGAGATTCGAGCTGCGCCACCCCGTCCGCACGTTTCTCGATCTCGGCGGCCGGCGGGGGATGAAGCACATGCTCGACTACCTGACGGCGCACCCGGAGCGCGGGCTACTCGCGTACGAGATGGGTCTGCCCACGATCGTCCAGTACTGGCGCTCGTTCGAGCACCTCGAGGCGTTCGCGAGGAACACCGACGACCCGCACCTGGCCGCGTGGCGCAACTACTGGCGTCGCGTCGGCAAGGACAACCGCAGCGGGATCTGGCACGAGACGTTCCTGGTGCGGGCCGGCGAGTACGAAGCCGTCTACGCGAACATGCCGGAACATGGGTTGGCCAAGGCCGGCCGTGTCGTGCCGCTGAGCAAGTCCAGCAGCGCACGTACCCGGATCGGCACCCGCAGCCACGCCAGCTAACCCACGGCGCGGTCAGACGATCTGGATTCGCAGCCGGCGGAAGCCACGGCCCTTGTTCTCCATCTTGGTCACCTCGACCCGGCCGATCATCGCCGTGGACGCGACGTGCGTGCCGCCGTCAGCCTGCGCGTCCAGCCCGACGATGTCGACGATGCGCACGACCTCGATGTCCGGTGGCAGCAGGTTGGTCGCGGTGCGGATGATGTCCGGGATTGCGAAGGCCTCGTCGCGGGGCAGTTCGCTCACGTTGATGCGCCGGTCCCGCGCGATCTCGGCGTTGCAGGCCTCGGCCACCCGGTCCTTGAAGTCCGCAGGCACCTCGGCCAGGTCGAAGTCCATCCGGGCGCTCAGCGGCTCCATGTTGCCGCCGGTGACCAGTGCCCCGAAGTCGCGGAACACCACGCCGGTCAGCACGTGCAGGCCCGAGTGGGTGCGCATCAACTGGGTGCGGCGCTCGTCGTCCAGGGCGCCGCGTACTGCCGTGCCGACCGGCGGCAGCGGATCGCCCTCGGCGGGCAGCAGGTACAGCTCGTCGCCCTTACGGGTGCCGACGATCCGGGTGCGCACGCCGCCCCAGAGCAGCACGCCGTGGTCCGGTGGCTGGCCGCCGCCGCCCGGGTAGAACGCCGAGCGGTCGAGCACGATGCCTGAATCGGGGTCGGCCGAGACCACGGTCGCGTCCCACTCCCGGACCGTGGCGTCGGCGAGCTCCAGCCGGTGGGTGTGCCCGTGGACGTTGTCCGAGGAGGTCATCCGCCGATTCTGCCGCAAGCTCAGACGTCGTATCCTCGCTCTCTACGACCGAGGCGGGGGCTCATGAAGCGGGTGGCGACGTGGACCTGTCTGCTGGGCCTCGTGACGCTGACCGGGTGCGCCAGCGTCACGTCCGGCAGCGGTGAGCGGGCCGCTCCCGGGTCGGTGACCAGCTCGCCGGACTTCCCGACCGTCCTGCCCAGCGGCACTTCCTCGTCCGAGCAGCCGTCGCCGACGAGCAGCGCACCGTCGACGACGCAGCCGCCCGCAGCGCCGACCCGGCAACAACGCGAGGACCGCCTCACCGCGCAGACGAACGGCGAGGCTCACGTGCTCGTCAAGGTCGGACGCGGCTATGAGGCCGCGTCGTTCGACCAGCAGGCGCACATCCAGTTCTGGCGCAACGTCGGCAATACCGTGGACTGGACGTCGCTGGGCCGCAGCACCTACCCGTACTCACCGGCCGCCGGCTCACCTGCGCAGGCCACGGTGCAGGGCGCGCTGCTGTCGCGCATGCAGCATGCGACGTTCATCCTCACTGCCAACCTGACCGGTGACGGCAGCGGCAACGACGTCGCGTACACCACCGGCCGCCGGGGCTGGGGCGTCATCAAGGCCGAACCGAACGGCAATATCGGCCCGTCCGGCCAGCCCGTCGGCGCGGACAAGATCGGGCTGGCCTACCACTTCGCGTTCGTGTCCGGCCGACTCAAGACCGAGGACTGTCCGAGCGACAAGCCGATCGCGAGCTGCGGCACGGACCACGTCGACAAGCTCTGGCTGTGGACGGGTTCGGACTTCAAACGGGTCTGAGACGACGAAAGGGGAGCCGGCGAACCGGCTCCCCTTTCGGCGAATGACGCGAGTGACTTAGCCGAGGCGCTCGCCAGTCTCGGGGTTGAAGGCATGCTCCTCGCCGGGACGCACGTCGAGGGTGACGACGTCGCCGATGGACGGCGGGACACGTCCGTCGAAGCGCGCGACGAAGTGCTTGTTGTCGACGCCGGGGTCGTCCTTCAGCGTGCCGTAGACGAAGGCGTCCGCGCCGAGCTCTTCGACGAGGATGACCTCCAACGCCAGCCCGTTGCTGCCGGACGGCGCGACGCTGAACGACTCCGGGCGCACGCCGAGCGTGATCTCGGACAGGTTGGCCGCCTGCGCAGCGCTCCTCATCGAGTCCGACAGCGGCAGGTCGATGTTGCCCAGCCGGGCGCCACCGGGCGTCAGCTTGGCCTGGCGCAGGTTCATCGCGGGCGAGCCGATGAAGCCGGCGACAAACGCGTTGCCGGGGCGGTCGTACAGATTGCGTGGGGTGTCGCACTGCTGCAGGATGCCGTCCTTCAGCACGGCGACGCGGTCGCCCATCGTCATGGCCTCGACCTGGTCGTGCGTGACGTAGATCGTGGTCGTGCCGAGCCGCGACTGCAGGGCAGCGATGTTGGCGCGGGTCTCGACGCGCAGCTTGGCGTCGAGGTTGGACAGCGGCTCGTCCATCAGGAACACACTGGGCGAACGGACGATCGCGCGTCCCATAGCCACGCGCTGGCGCTGGCCACCGGACAGGGCCTTGGGCTTGCGGTCGAGGTACTTTTCGAGGTCGAGCAGTTTGGCCGCCTCAAGTACCTTCGCGGCGCGCTCGGCCTTGCCGACGCCCTTCAGCTTGAGCGCGAAACCCATGTTCTCGCCCACGCTCATGTGCGGGTACAGCGCGTAGTTCTGGAACACCATCGCGATGTCGCGGTCCTTCGGGGGCTTGCGCGAGACGTCCTGCCCGGCGATTCGGATCTCGCCGCTGGAGACGTCCTCGAGGCCCGCGAGCATGCGCAGCGCGGTGGACTTTCCGGAGCCGGACGGTCCCACCAGGACCATGAACTCGCCGTCGGCTACCTCGAGATTCAGAGCGTCGACCGCAGGGATCGGGTTGCCGGGGTACAGGCAGGTGGCGTTGACGTAGTTGACCTCAGCCATTAGGGATCTCCCTTATCGATGTGACGTGACCGCACCGGGTATGGGTGCTCCGGCGGCACTGGCTAGGCGCCGTGGATACACCTCACGGATTTCCGGACGGCCGACGTCGCTCTGCCCCATCGATGTAGAAGGCAGCGTCAGCCGACCGGCATAGCGGTCGGACAGTGACATTGGACACGCCAGGGCTACC
>JAOPWD010000015.1 GCA_025965875.1 Pseudonocardiales bacterium | reverse complement strand
CGAATACACTGATCACCCGGGCGATGAGACGACGCCCCACAAGCACCCCGACAGCGTCATGATCACCCTTTCATCGTTCCGCCGACAGTTGCGCGCTGGCGGGACGGAGGTGGAGGTCGAACTCCAGGCTGGTTCGGCTCGTTGGCTCGACGCGCAGGAGCACAGCGGGCACAACGTCGGGGAGACCGACACCCACGTGATGTTCGTCGAACTCAAGGAAGCCATGCCCAGCGACGCTCAGGGTCCGGCTCGGCTAGGACCCTCCGACTAGCAGCGGCACGGAAGACGGCGACGAGCGCGACTCCGCACACCGGCAGATTCGCGCGCTACCTGCGGCTGTCCGGTCGAGGTCAAGCGTTCTCTCTACGCTCCAGGTGTGCCGCGCCTGTTTCACGTGACGTCGTCGAGCAACCGAGAGTCGATCATGACCCGCGGTCTCGACTGGACGCGCATGGGCGGCGCCCGCGGTATTGCCGGCAGCGGCAGGCCCGAGGAAGACGGAGTGTTCCTCAGCAGGAGCGAATTCGACGTCGGCTACTTCGTTGAGATGAACAACACCGGCGGCCCGGTCGACGTGTGGGCCGTCGATGGCATCGACGAACACCTTCTCGCTACCAGTGGCAACGGCTACGAGTACTACCCCGCTCCGGTCCCACCGCAGCAACTGACACTTGTGAAGCAGGCAGCCGAACCCGCTCGGGAAGACGAGCAGATCTCGGGCCTAGGCGACGCATACCGGAGCAGGATGCCCATGGTCTCTCCGATCTCGGATTCTCATCAGGTCGGATCCACGGGTCTCGCTTTCTGAGGGTAAATCGTCTCGTGGCGAGCGAGCATCGCGACGAACTCGCCGATCTTGCGCTCGCGGGTCTCGGCCCGTTTCACTGAACCGAGGCGGTATATCAGGGCAAACCGGTTGGACTTCGTGAGCACGTCAAACATCGCCTGAGCCGCAGGGTTGGCGGCTATCGCGGTCGCGAACGAAGCTGGCACCTCGGCCTCCGACTGCGGGGCATAGGCAGCCTGCCATCGCCCGTCAGCCCTCGCAGCCTCCACCGCGGCGCGGCCAGCGGGCAGCATCCGACCCTCCATCTCCAGCCGAGCGACGTGGCCAACGTTGCGCTGCGACCACGAGCCGCGGGGCCCACGCGGCGTGAACCGGATCGAGGAAGTTTTGTCATCACGCTTGCGCGCCTGCCCGTCGATCCAGCCGACGCACAGCGCCTCGTCGACCGCCTGCTGCCAGGTCAGCGTGGTGAGCGTGCCACCCTTCCTGGCAATGGCCAGCCACACCCCCGGCGACGTGGTGTGGTGATCCAACAGCCACGCGCGCAGCGCTTCGGCGTCCGAGACGACCAGCTCTTCCAACTCTGCCTTCGCCATGGCGACACGCTAACGCGAGCCGCCCACACTCCTCGGGCGACCGCCACGCCACTTCCCTGGCCGGCGAATATCCCTCCCGCGACGAGCGGCCCGGCGTCAGACAGGCAACCCGTTGGCAGGACCGCGCACGCCGCGCGGCAAATCTGGTCGCGTCATTCAGTCTCACGCGACGCCGTCACGACATAGGCGTCGTGGTCGGAGAGAGCTGGGAGCAGTGCGATCCGAGATGCCTCGGTGATCGTCCATGCTGTTGGGACGCCGATGTGGTCGATGGAACAGGTTCCCGCAAGCCGGCCCGGCAGCGACGCAGTGACCATCGTGATCCCGAGTGACGTCGCGAGCTGCTCGATCGCCTGACGTCCCGCCGCACTTCCACACCATCTCGTCGAGCCGACGAGCGGGTGGTTGAAGTCCCCGCCCCATACGGACTCGGCGGGAATCAACGAGGCCCTGAGCGCTTGCACGGCCGCGGTTGTCCTCGCACCCTGGTCGCCGTCGCCCCAAACAAGCGGGTCGTCCTTGCTGCGCCAGGGTAGGACCGAAGAACAGAACGTGAGGCCGTCGATGCGCACCGCGGCGCTGGCTGGATGTGGGTCTGACAGAGGCTCCATGGCAAGTCTGCTCAGCACCGCCGCGTAGTGCTGCCCGGGGGACATGCGCGCCGCGCAGAAATGGACCGCGTAGCCGGGAAGCGACACTCCATCGACCATCTCGGTCACAAGCCATACGTCGCAGTCAGCGTCGCTCAAGACAGCCGCGTGCCGTCTGGTCCATCCGGCGTCGAGGTTCCACGTTCCGATGCGCATTGGCCGAAGTCTTCCACCGGTCCGACAGCCGCACGAACGATGCGGCATGTCCGGTCGTTCACATCGATGTCCCGAGCTGTACTGAGACGATGTGCCCATGGGCTTCCGTTTGCGGTCAGATGAGGGATTTCTGATCGAGGAGCACCCTGAGGGGCGCACGCTCGTGGTTACGGGCGACTGGTCGGATCGGGCGGCGAAGGTGCTCCGATCCGGCAAGGCGGACGGCCTTACGCTGAACTACGCACGCGGGTACCGCGAGCGCAGTCTGGATTTCTTGCAAGAGTGGCCGCTGCGAGGCTTATGGTGTTGGCGCGGACCATCAAGGACATCGAGCCCATCTACCGGTTGGCGGCA
>JAOPWD010000011.1 GCA_025965875.1 Pseudonocardiales bacterium | reverse complement strand
TTCTATTTCTAGCTCGGGATGGATCGTCATGGCGCAATCAACAGGCGGCAACCGCGGCCGTGGAGCTAGCCCGCGGGGCGGTTCGGCCGATCGGGCCGGCGGCCGTGGCGGCTCGGCCCGTTCCTCTTCAACCGACCGCAGTAATTCTCGGGGCGGTGCGCCGCGCTCGGCGTCAAGCGAGCGCACCAGTTCGCGGGGCGCTGCTCCTCACTCGTCGTCCACTGATCGCAGCAGTACCCGTGGCTCCGCGCCGCGTTCGTCGTCCACTGAGCGAG
Source organism: Pseudonocardiales bacterium (assembly GCA_025965875.1). Lineage (GTDB taxonomy): Bacteria > Actinomycetota > Actinomycetes > Mycobacteriales > Jatrophihabitantaceae > QHCC01. Next base: position 20,350 of record JAOPWD010000011.1, on the reverse strand, counting down.
GCAGTTCGCGTGGCTCTGCTCCGCGCTCGGCGTCAAGCGAGCGCACCAGTTCGCGGGGTGCCGCTCCCCGCTCGTCATCCACCGACCGCACCCCGTCGCGAGGCGCCACTCCGCGAGGCGCCGCTCAGCGAGACGGTGCCGTACGCGGTCGTGCCGCCAGCGGCGCTCGCAGCGCTGACTCCGGGCGAGGCCGGCCGGAATCCACCGAACGGGCAGCCTCCGGGCAGGGCCGTGACAGCGGCCACCGGCGATCGACCGGAGCACCGGATCGGCGGGGGAGTTCGCGTGTCGACGGTCCGCGCCGCCCCCGCGACGACGCCGCCGTGCCGCGTCGTGCTGCGCCGGCCCGAGCCCGAGCGCGGGCCGAGGAACCTGCCGTGCCCCGCACGCCGGAACCGCCGCTACCTGACAACATCGACACCTCCCTGCTCGAGCGTGGCGTGCGCGCCGAACTGCGCTCCCTGAGCAAGGTCAATGCCGACATCGTGGCCGCTCACCTCGTCGCCGCCGGGCAGTTCGTCGACACGAATCCGCGGCGCGCGTTGGAGCACGCGCGGGCCGCTCGCGGTCGCGCAGCGCGCGTCGGCGCGGTCCGGGAAGCCGTCGGAGTCGCCGCGTATCACGCCGAGGAGTGGGCCGAGGCGCTGACCGAGCTACGCACAGCCCGGCGTATCACGGGGGATCCGCGAACACTGCCGCTGCTCGCCGACTGCGAGCGCGCGCTGGGCAGGCCCAACCAGGCGCTGCGGATGCTCAACGACCCCGGGGTCGCCAAGCTCGATCCGGAAACGCTCGTCGAGTTGCTGATCGTCGTCGCCGGTGCACGCAGGGACCTCGGTCAGGTCGACGCCGCGCTCGCCGTCCTGGCCCGTGGCGGCCTCGACACGAACCGTGCGCGCCCAGGCTCGGCCCGGCTCTGGTACGCCTACGCCGACGCGCTGCAGGCCGCTGATCGGCTACCTGAGGCCGCCAAGTGGTTCGCCGCCTCGGCTGCGCTCGATGTCGACGGCGAGATGGATGCAGCCGAGCGGGCGGCCGCGCTCCTCTAGCATCGGCCGGCGACAATTCGCGAGCTGGTTTTCCACAGCCACACCGCTCGTCCACACTGTTGCGCAGCCGCTTCCGGTGCCGTGTCCACGCGCGCAGGATCGGCGCATGGACAAGAACGATGCGACGCCGTCAGACGACAACCACGTGTTTCTGCGGGGCCGGCTCGCTGCGCCTGCGGTTGTGCGCCAACTGCCCAGCGGTGACGAACTGTGTTCGTTCCGGCTGACGATTCCCCGCCCGGCCGGGTCGCGGGCCAAGGTCGACAGCATCGACTGCTGCACGACCAAACTGCGCGTCCGCAAGTCTGTCGAGCGGGGCGCTCCCGGCGATCAGTTCGAGGTCACCGGCCGGCTGCACCGGCGGTTCTGGCGATCGCCGACCGGCCCGGCCAGCAGGTTCGAAGTCGAGGTGAGCTCTGCCCGGATCAGCGCTCGTCGGCAAAGCGACGCATGACCAGTCCCGACGCGGGTTTCGGGGTGAACAGCGTCGACTTGCGCGGCATCCGCGCTCCCGCCGCTGCGACGGCCGCAACCGCCGCGACAGGTGTCGGGCGAAGTAGGACTGCTGTGCCGCCAGATCGTTGGGCCATCGCGACGGCCTGGTCAACACTGTGCGCATACCCGACCACGTCGACCGTGTCAGCCAGACCCAGGGTCTGTTCCACGAGCCCACGGTGCAGCACTGCGACATCCAGTTGTCCGAGCGATGCCGGCTCGTCTGGCCGTGTCGCCGCGGCCGCGAGCTTGCCTGCCGGGTCGCTCAGCAGCACTACGCGGGTGCCGTCGGTCAGGACGGCGGCGAAACCGACGACGGCCTCGGCCAGCCGCATCCCGGCGTCGATGCTCGGCAGGTCGACGACCGTGCCCACCGCGGACGAGCCGGCGAGCACGGCGTCCAAGGCGACGCCATCGAGCACCCGGTGGATGGCATGAACCTGAGGCCCATAGCTCGACGAGTCGACCAGCAGCGTCAGCCCGCGATCCCACGGCCCCGGGCCCCGCTCGGCGTCGTATTGCTGCGCCAACTCACGGTATGTCGCATAGCGGTGATGGCCGTCGGCGATGAGCGCCCGCCGGGTCGCCAGGTCGGTAGCAACGTCGCGGTGGGTCTGTGGATCGGTCAGCGCCCACAGGCGGTGCCGGATCCCGTCCGGCGTGCTCGCCTCGGCCACCGGTGCCTGCGTATCCACCGAACTCACCACCTGCGAAGCCGCGCCGCCGCCGTCGTACACGAGATAGATCGGTTCGAGGTTGGCCTCGGTGGCCGCCATCAAGGCCAACCGGTCCGCGACGGGGCCGGCCATCGTGTTCTCGTGCGGCAGGATCACCCCGTCAGCCGGATCACGCAACGCGACGGCACCGAGCAGCCCGCGGGTCGTCGCGCCGCCGGATTCCTGCATTTCGTAGACATAGAGCGCAGGCTCCGCATCGGTGGCGAGCAAGCCGTCGGCTACCGCTTGGTCCAGGCGCTGCGCGGCCTGCAGGTACGGATCACCGCCGTCCGTAGCTTCGGGAAGGATCAGGCCGACCGCATTGTCGGGGTCGGCGGCGAGCAGTTGCGCACGCTCGTCGGCGTCGATGACGTCGTACGGAGGGCACAGCAGCCGGCTGAGCCGAGCCGAGTCCACCGCGGGTCGCAACGCTCGAAACGGGTGCAGCGCAAGGCCATCGCTCAGTGCATGGGTCATGGGAGGCGATCGTACGCACCAAGCCGAGCGTGCGATCATGCGACGCGTGACGACGGTAGCGATGCCCTTGCAGGCGACAGCGGAACCGCTCGCCGAAATCTACGACGTTGCGCTGCTCGACCTCGACGGCGTGGTCTATGTCGGCGAACATGCGGTCCCGGGCATCCCGGAGGCCCTTGCGGCGGTCCGCGCAGTCGGCATGCGGCTTGCCTTCGTCACCAACAACGCGGCCCGCCCGCCGGCCGTGGTGGCACGACACCTGTCCGCGCTCGGCATCGCGGCCGAACCTGGCGAGGTCATCAACTCTGCTCAGGCGGCGGCGCACTATCTCGCTGACCGGTTGAGCACCGGTGCCACGGTCCTGGTCGTCGGCACCACAGGGCTGGAGGAGGCGCTCGTCGAGCGAGGGCTGGTGCCGGTGCACAGCGCTGACGATGACCCGCAGGCCGTGGTGCAGGGGTACTCGCCCGACTTGGAATGGCGACAATTGGCCGAAGGCGCCGTAGCAATCCGCCGCGGGCTGTTGTGGGTGGCGACGAACGTAGACCCGACGGTGCCGTCACCGCGTGGTCCACTGCCGGGCAACGGTTCGCTGGTCGCCGCGCTGCGCCACGCGACCGGTGCCGAACCGGTAGTGACGGGCAAGCCGAACCCCGCGATGCACCTCGAGTCGGTGCAACGCTCAGGGGCGCAGCGCCCGATCGTCGTCGGCGACCGTCTCGACACCGATGTCGAGGGTGCCAACGCGGCGGGGTGCCCGAGCCTGCTCGTGTTCACCGGCGTGACGTCCGCGGCGGACCTGCTGGCCGCGGCTCCAGCCATGCGGCCGACCTATGTCGCGCCGGGTGCGGGCGGCCTGCTCACGGCGCACAAGGCGCCCACCCTGTCCGACGGCGTGGCTCGGTGCGGGGACTGGGAGGTGCGCCGGGCCGGCGGTGGGTTGACCCTTGCGCACACGTCAGACGGGGCTCTGCCCAGTTCGGACGACGACCTCGATCCGTTGCGGGCACTGTGTGCGCTGGCCTGGACTCTCGCCGACAGTGCCGAGGCGGATGACGCCGGCGATTGGCGGATCAGCGGTTCGGACGAGGTGGCTGCTGCGGCGCTGCGCGCGCTCGGACTGAGCGCGTGAGCACCTAGAAGATCGATCGGAGCTTGAGCAGGTCGAACACGCTCGCGTCGATCTTCACCCGCCCGGATGCCCACGCCGATCCCATCGGCAGGTCCCCGGCGACCAGCTTCAGCAGGTCGTCACTGGTCATTGTCATCTTCACCTGGCCGTCGGACTTGTCGACCTGCCTGATGTTGATCAACTCACCATCGCGCAGTTGGCCGGCGAAGATCACCTTCAGGTCGCGCAGCGTGCAGGTCAGGGACCGGTCGAAGGACGCCTTGCGGCGCGAGTCCGGGTCGGCGCCGGCCAGCTTGGCGGCCAACCCGTGAAACGCCCGCTCGCACTCCTCGACGCTTGCCATCAACAGTCCCTCTGCGGCCGGTTGCCCAGCGGATCGTGCGGACGCGCGAGCGACCGCGTGTGGTGCCCGCACCCGCGAGCCGATGCGACGTTACCTCAGCGCACAGCGCGGTACGGTCTGCTGAGCAATCACGAGTCCTCGAGTGTGAAGGAGCGGCCGGTGTCGTCGAGCGAAGGGCTATCGCCCGCCGCCGCCGTGCCCGGCCCGGCAGTCCCCGCACCGCCCGGCCCGGCAGTCCCCGCACCGCCCGGGGCAGCGTCCACGACTGCTGAGGGGGCACCGCCTGCCGAATCGTCCGCGACCGCCGACCCTGTCTCGGAGCTGAGGCCAGAGCGCATCGCCGAGCGGGTCGCCGTTCTCGACGCCGTGGGCGCGCTGCCGCTCCGCGAGCACGTCGAGGTGTATCAGCGTCTGCACGCCGAATTGCAGTCCGCGCTCGCCGAGATCGACGGCCCCTGACGCTGCGGCCCGCCACCGCACGAACGACGAGAGACGCCACCATGCCGAGACGCCTGCAGCGCCTCGATGCCGAACTGGTGCGCCGCGGCCTGGCCCGCTCGCGGGAACACGCCGTCGAGCTGATCACGGCCGGCCGGGTGCAGGTGCGCGGCGTCGTGGCCACCAAGGCGGCGTCCGGTGTCGACAACGACACTCCCATGCGGGTGATCGAGGACACCGACGATCCGGGCTACGCCTCACGCGGCGGGCACAAGCTGGCCGGCGCACTCGCCGCATTCCCCGACATCCGCGTCGCAGGCCGGCGCTGCCTGGATGCCGGCGCCTCCACCGGCGGCTTCACCGACGTGCTGTTGCGGGCCGGCGCCGCAGAGGTGATCGCGGTCGACGTCGGCTACGGCCAGCTCGCCTGGAACGTGCGCAGCGACGACCGCGTCCGCGTCCTCGACCGCACCAACGTGCGCAGCCTGACGCCAGACCAGATCGGCGGCCGCGCCGGGCTGACCGTCGCCGACCTGTCGTTCATCTCGCTCGGCCTGGTGCTGCCCGCACTCGCCGCCTGCACCGATCCGGACGGCGATATGTTGCCGATGGTCAAGCCGCAGTTCGAGGTAGGGCGGGACCGACTCGGCAGCGGCGGTGTGGTCCGCGACCCTCAGCTGCGAGCCGAGGCGGTCCTCACCGTCGCCCACGCCGCAGCCGACCTCGGCTGGCACCCGGCCGGCGTCGTTCGCAGCCCGCTGCCCGGCCCCGCCGGCAACGTGGAATTCTTCTTGTGGCTGCGCAGCACCGATGCAGCCACGATCGACGACGGGCAGATGGCCGAGATCGTCACAGCAGAGGAGGCACCGTGAGATCAGTCCTGCTGGTCGCCCACACCTCCCGCGCCCAGATCATGACGCTCGCGATGCAGGCCAGCGCCCGGCTGCGGGCCGCCGGCTTCGAGGTCCGGATGCTGGAAAAGGAGGCGACGGCCTGCGGCGACGGCTCGGTGACCGTCGTCGACGAGGTCTGCGCCGCCGAAGGTACCGAGCTGGTACTCGTCCTCGGTGGCGACGGGACGTTCCTCCGGGCGGCCGAGCTGGCCCGTCCGGCCGGTGTGCCCATGCTCGGCGTCAACCTCGGCCATGTGGGGTTCCTGGCCGAAGCCGAACCGGACGGTCTGGCCAGCGCGATCGACTCGATTGTCGAGCACAACTACACGGTCGAGGAGCGGATGACCGTCGACGCGGAGATCTCCGTCGACGACGTCGTCCTGGGGGAGGCGTGGGCGCTCAACGAGGTATCGCTGGAACGCACCAACCGCGAGCGGATGCTCGAAATCGCCGTCGCCGTCGACGGACGTCCGTTGCTGCGCTTCGGCTGCGACGGCGTCCTGTGCGCCACACCGACCGGTTCCACCGCGTATGCATTCTCCGCCGGCGGTCCCATTGTTTGGCCGAACGTCGAAGGCCTGCTCGTCGTGCCCAACGCTGCGCACGCTCTGTTCGCACGCCCGATCGTTGTCGCGCCCAGTTGCATCGTCGACGTCGACCTGCTGAGCGCGGGGCACGAGGCCATCCTCAGCTGCGACGGCCGGCGCTCGCTCGCGGTGCCACCGGGCGCGCGGGTGCGGGCTCGGCGCGGTGCCAAGCCAGTTCGTATTGCCCGTCTCGCGCAATGGAGTTTCGCCGACCGGCTCGTCACGAAGTTCCAGCTGCCGGTACGCAGCTTGCGCGAGGCCTCGGGCTCTTCCACCGACGACCTGATTGCCGAGTAATTCCACCGCGCGGATGCCGGGCCGAACGATACGAAAGCCCGGGAGCCAGCTAGCCTGCCTCACGTGCTCGAGGAACTGCGCATCCGCGGGTTGGGCGTCATCGACGACGCCGTACTCCCGCTCGGTCGCGGCCTGACTGTCGTCACCGGCGAGACCGGTGCGGGCAAGACCATGGTCGTCACCGGCCTCCTGCTGCTCTTCGGCGGTCGCGCCGACGCGGCGCGGGTCCGCAGCGGGGCAGAGCGGGCCAGCATCGACGGCCGCCTCGAGATCGACGCCGATTCCCCCGCGGCGCAGCGAGCCCGAGGCGCAGGTGGAGACCTCGACGACGGCACCGGGCTGGTACTGCGGCGCGACGTCAGCGCGGCCGGGCGGTCACGCGCGTATGTGGGTGGCGCTTCGGTCCCCGTCGCCGTGCTGGGCGAGCTGGCCGAGCGACTGCTCGCCGTACACGGGCAGGCCGACCAGCTCCGGCTGACGCGTCCCGGCCAGCAACGCGCGGCGCTCGATCGATTCGCCGGCGTCGACCTCGCGGAGTACGCCAAGTCCTTCGAGCGGTGGCGCGCAGCGGCGGCGACACTGGCCGACCGGACCGCCCGTGCGGGGGAGCTGCGCCGTGAGGCGGACCTGCTCGCCTACGGCATCGCCGAGATAGACGGGGCCGCCCCCCAGCCCGACGAGGACGTGGAGCTGGCTGCCCTGGCGTCCCGGCTGGCTCACGCCGACGGGCTGCGCCTCGCCGCCCGCACCGCCCACGACGCGCTGCTCGGCGACCCGGACGACCCAGCCGCGGACGTGGGCGACGCGGGGTCGCTGCTCGGCGTCGCCCGCCGGGCGTTGGAGCAGCAGGCGGGCGCCGACCCTGAACTGGACGCGCTGGCCATCCGCCTGACCGAGCTGTCGGCCCTGACCGCCGATACGGGCGCCGACCTGCTCCGCTACGGCGAAGGGCTCGACGCCGATCCCGATCGGCTCGCCCAGATCGAAGCCCGCCGGGCCGTGCTCGGTGACCTGGCGCGCAAATACGCCGACCCGCCGCACGCGGGCATCGCCGCGGTCCTCGACTGGGTCGAGCAGGCCCGGGCCCGGCTGGCTGACCTCGATGTGTCCGACGAGGCGCTGGCCGCGCTGCAGGCCGCCCGCGACGACGCCGAGGCCGAGACGACCCGGCGCGCCCTGGCCCTGACCGGACAGCGGCTGGCCGCGGCGGCGCAGCTGGGCACTGCCGTCACCGCCGAGCTCGCCGGGCTGGCCATGCCCAGCGCCCAGCTCACCGTCGAGGTCAGCCCGCGCTCGGTCGCCGCCGGTGGGCTGACGCTGCACATCGACGGCGCCGCCATCGGCGCCGGTCCGGACGGAGCGGACGAGGTCGACTTCGTCCTGCGCCCACACGCTGAGGCGCCTGCCCTGCCGATCGGTCGCGGCGCGTCGGGCGGTGAGCTGTCCCGGGTGATGCTCGCGCTCGAGGTCTGCCTTGCGGGCACCGATCCGGTACCGACGATGGTGTTCGACGAGGTTGACGCCGGCGTCGGTGGGCGTGCTGCGATCGAGGTCGGCCGCCGTCTGGCCCGGCTGGCCCGCGATCACCAGGTGATCGTGGTGACGCACCTGCCGCAGGTAGCCGCCTACGCCGACCGGCAGATCGTCGTCGACAAGCCACTGTCGGCGCAAATGCAGCATGTGACGGCCAGCGATGTGCGCATCGTCACTGGCGAGGACCGGATCACCGAACTGGCCCGCATGCTCGCCGGCAGCGATTCCAGCACCGCGCGCGAGCATGCGACGGAGCTGTTGGCGAGCGCGGCGGCCGACCGGGAGGCCGCGCCGAAGACGCCCGCACCGCGCAGGAGGGCGAATAGGGCCACCTGACTGCGTGGCGCAGTCTGCCGCCGGGTCGAACGGATGGCACCATTGGTATTCATGAAGCTCGCAACCCTGCGCCGCCGTGCGGACGCCCTCCCCGGCGCCAGTGGGGTCGCGCGCCTCGATCGCCGCACGAATCGACTGGTCGGGCGCCTCAACCCCGGCGATATCGCCATCATCGACCACGTGGACCTGGACCGGGTCACCGCGCAGGCCCTCGTCGCGGCGAAGGTGGCAGGGGTCATCAACGCCCAGCCCAGCATCTCCGGGCGTTACCCGAACCTCGGTCCGGACCTCATTGTGGCCACCGGGATCCCGCTGCTCGACAACGTCGGCGGTGAGATCTTCGCAGCCGTGAAGGAGGGCACGAGGATCCGCCTCGACGGTGACACCGCCTACATCGGCGACCAGCCGGTGGCGACGGGCACGCCGCAGAACGTCGAGACGATCGCGGCCCTGATGTTCGAGGCCAAGTCCGGCCTGTCGGCGCAGCTCGAGGCCTTCGCGGCGAACACCTCGGAGTACATGAGCCGAGAACGCGAGATGCTCCTCAACGGCGTCGGCATTCCCGAGGTCCGCACCACCTTCGCCGGCCGGCACGTGCTCGTCGTCGTCCGTGGCTACGACTACGACGCCGACCTCAAGTCGCTCAAGCACTACATCCGCGAGTTCAAACCCGTCCTCGTCGGCGTCGACGGTGGCGCGGACGCTTTGCTCGAGGCCGGGCACAAGCCGCACCTGATCGTCGGCGACATGGACGCGGTGTCCGATGCCGCGCTGGCCACCGGCGCCGAAGTCGTGGTGCACGCCTACCCCGACGGGCGCGCGCCGGGGCTGGCTCGGGTGCAGGACCTGGGCATCGACGCGGTCACCTTCCCGACGTCGGGCACCAGCGAGGACGTCGCGATGCTGCTGGCCGACGAGAACGGCGCGAGCCTGATCGTGGCTGTGGGCACGCACGCCACGCTCACCGAATTCCTCGACAAGGGACGCGCGGGGATGGCCTCGACGTTCCTCACGCGGTTGCGGGTCGGGGGCAAGCTGGTGGACGCGAAGGGCGTCACCCGGCTGTACCGGAGCAGGATCTCGGCGACTGCGCTGCTGCTGCTGGTGCTCGCCACGCTCGTCACCATCGTCGCCGCGCTCGCTGTCTCCGAGGCGGGCCGCAGCTACCTCCATAACTTCGACCACAGCTGGAACCATCTCGTCGGCTGGGTACAGGACTTGTTCTCGTGATTTCCTTTCGCTACCACCTCGTCTCGATCATTGCGGTGTTCCTGGCCCTGGCCTTGGGCATCGTCGTCGGGACGACCGCCCTCAACGGCCCCATCACGACCGACCTGCGCAAGCAGGTGAATATTCTCAAGACCGATCGCACGACGCTGGCCAACCAGGTGAAGTCCCTGCAGCGCCAGGTCAGTGACGCCGGCCAGTTCGCGTCCTCGTTCGGCTCGCAACTCGTGCAGGGCACGCTGCCCAAGCAGCGGGTGCTGCTCATCGGCCTGCCCGGCGCCCGCACCAGCGTCGAGGACGGCATCACCAAGCAGATCGAGGCGGCCGGGGGCAAGGTCAGCGGGCATCTGGAGCTGACCGACGCCTACATCGACCCCCGCCGGGCCAGCGACATCACGTCCCTCGTGACGAGCGGGGTGCACCCACAGGGGCTCACCCTGCCCGAGGTCAGTGACGCCGGTCAGCTCGGCGGCGCACTGCTTGCGTTCGTCCTGCTGGGCAAGGGCCAAGCCACCGACCTGAGCCAGGTGCTGAGCGGCTTCGCCGAGTTGCACATGGTCTCCGACGCGGGCAACGCCGTCGCGGCCTCGACCACCGTGGTCGTGGTGGGCAGTGGACCGCTGACCTCGGCCAATTACGCCGCCTCCGCGGAACTGGCGCTGGTCAACGCGCTGCAACACGCAGGCGGGCACGTCGTGGTCGCCGGGGACAGCGGCTCGGCCACGCAGGCCGGGATCGTCGCCGCCGTCCGTGGCCCGAACGGCGACAAGGCGACGGTCTCCACCGTCGACAACGCCGACAGCGCGATCGGCCAGGTATCCACGGTGCTGGCCCTCGCCGACATCGTGAAGTCCACCGTCGGGCACTACGGCACGGCCAAGACGGCCGATGCCCTGTTCCCCAGCCCGACCAAGTAGGCACCAGATCACCCATTCCACGGGCGCGTCGCGCCTCGCATTCGGCCTGCGCGCCGAGTCCGTGTTAGCGTGAACTTCCGTGGATCGGATGCCTCAGCCCACCAAACATCTGTTCGTCACTGGAGGGGTCGCCTCCTCACTTGGGAAGGGTCTGACGGCTTCTAGCCTCGGCTCCTTGCTCAAGGCGCGCGGACTGCGCGTGACGATGCAGAAACTCGACCCCTATCTCAACGTCGACCCCGGAACGATGAACCCGTTCCAGCACGGCGAGGTCTTCGTGACCGAGGACGGCGCCGAGACCGATCTCGACATCGGGCACTACGAACGCTTCCTCGACACCGACCTGGTGGGTTCGGCCAACGTGACCACCGGCCAGGTGTACTCGTCGGTGATCGCCAAGGAGCGCCGAGGTGAGTACCTCGGGGACACCGTGCAGGTCATCCCGCACATCACCAACGAGATCAAGGCCCGCATCCGGGCGATGGCCGCGCCCGGGCCCGACGGGCTGGCTCCGCACATCGTCATCACCGAGATCGGCGGCACGGTCGGCGACATCGAGTCGTTGCCGTTCCTCGAGGCGGCCCGCCAGGTGCGTCACGACGTCGGGCGGGACAACGTCTTCTTCCTGCACGTGTCGCTGGTGCCCTACCTCGCGCCGTCGGGGGAGTTGAAGACCAAGCCGACGCAGCACTCGGTGGCCGCTCTGCGCAGCATCGGCATCAGCCCGGACGCCGTCGTGTGCCGGTCGGACCGCGAGATCCCCGAGAACGTCAAGCGCAAGATCTCGCTCATGTGCGACGTCGACCTCGAGGCGGTCGTCTCAGCCACCGACGCGCCCAGCATCTACGAGATCCCACGGGTCCTGCACTCCGAGGGCCTGGACGCCTACGTCGTGCGGCGCCTCGGCCTGCCGTTCCGCGACGTCGACTGGACGGTGTGGGGTGACCTGCTCGACCGGGTGCACCACCCGCGCGCCGAGATCACCGTCGCGCTCGTCGGCAAGTACGTCGACCTGCCCGACGCCTACCTGTCCGTGTCCGAGGCGCTGCGGGCCGCTGCCTTCGCCCACCGCGCCAAGGTCACAATCAAGTGGGTGCCGTCGGACTCCTGCGAGACCCCGGCCGGAGCGGCAAGCGCCCTGGCCGGCGTCGACGGCATCGTCATCCCCGGTGGGTTCGGGATCCGCGGGATCGAGGGCAAGGTCGGCGCGGTGCGGCACGCCCGCGAGCGCCAGATCCCGATCCTCGGTCTGTGCCTCGGACTGCAGTGCATGGTGATCGAGACGGCGCGTCATCTGGCCGGGATCGAGGCGGCGAACTCGTCGGAGTTCGACGAGAACACCCCTGATCCGGTCATTGCGACGATGGCCGACCAGGTCGAGATCGTGGCCGGCAACGCCGACCTCGGTGGCACGATGCGCCTCGGTGCCTACCCGGCCACGCTCTTCCCGGGCACTGTCGTCGCGCAGGCCTACGGCAGCACGTCGGTGTCCGAGCGGCACCGGCACCGCTACGAGGTCAACAACGCCTACCGGGAGCGTCTGGAGGCGGCCGGCCTGGTCATCTCGGGTACCTCGCCCGACGGCCGACTGGTCGAGTTCGTCGAGTTGCCGCGCGACGTCCACCCGTTCTTCGCCGGGACGCAGGCGCACCCCGAGTTGAAATCGCGCCCGACCCGTGCGCACCCGCTGTTCGGGGCGTTCGTCGGCGCCGCACTCGACTACGACGCCGCCGAGCGGTTGCCGGTCGAGCTGCCCGACGAGCCCGGCGAGATCGAGCCCCTCGATCCACTGCCCACCGCAGACCAGCCCGCCGCCGGAAATGGAGTCGTGGTGGGCGTGGCCCCGGCGGTGCTGTGAGCGACGACTACCCGGTGCTCGCCACCGAACCGATCTTCACCGGCAACGTCATCTCGGTACGCCTCGATCGGGTGCAGATGAGCGACGGCACGGTGGCCGTTCGCGAAGTGGTCGACCATCCGGGCGCGGTCGGAGTCGTTGCACTCGACGACGACGGCACGATCCTGCTCGTCAACCAGTACCGCCATCCGGTGCGGGCCCGGCTGGACGAGTTGCCGGCCGGGCTGCTCGATGTCGACGGCGAGCCAGCGTTGCTCGCCGCCCAACGCGAGCTCGCCGAGGAGGCAGCCGTCACTGCGACGGACTGGCACGTCCTGGTCGACCTGTACACCTCGCCCGGCATGTCGAACGAGGCCATCCGGCTGTTCCTGGCGCGCGGGCTCGTGCCCGTGCCCGACGACGAGCGATTCCAGCCCGAACACGAGGAGATCACCCTCACCGTCCACCGGGTCCCGATCGCTGAGGCCGTCGAGCGCGTGTTCGCAGGTGAGCTGACCAACGCCGCCGCGGTCGCCGGCATCCTGGCGACGGCCCACGGCGAGGCGACGGGATGGACCGGCCTTCGGCCGGCCGACGCCCCGTGGCCGGCCCGGCCGGGGCACTGAGCCGATGGCAGCCACGGCCGCGCTGCGGCGGCTGGTGCCGACGACGGTGGTACGCGGCTACCTCGACCACCTGGCCGTCGAACGTGGCGTGGCCGCCAACACACTCGCCTCGTACCGGCGCGACCTGAACCGCTACGCCGACTACCTCGGCGCCCGTGGGGTGGCCTCGATCAGCGAGGTGGACGCGGCGACCGTGAGCAGCTTCCTGGCCTACCTGCGCGAGGGGGACGAGGACCATCTGCCGCTGTCGGCCACGTCCGCGGCCCGGGCCGTGGTCGCGGTGCGCGGACTGCACCGCTTCGCCCTGCGCGACGGGCTCGTCGAGGTCGACGTCGCCCGCGAGGTCCGTCCCCCGACGCCGCCGCGTCGGCTGCCCAAGGCGATCAGCGTCGATGACGTGGAGCGACTGCTCGACGCCGCCGGCTACGAGCAGACCGCGCTGGCGCTGCGCGACCGGGCCCTGCTTGAGTTGCTGTACGGCACGGGCGCGCGCATCTCCGAGGCGGTCGGACTGGCCGTCGACGACATCGATCTTGCTGAGCGGACTGTGCTGCTGGCCGGCAAGGGCGGTAAGCAGCGTCGCGTCCCGCTGGGCTCGTTCGCCGCGACGGCGGTCGAGGCCTACCTGGTCCAGGCCCGGCCCGGCCTGGCCGCGGGCGGGCGCGGCACCGCGATCGCGTTCCTCAACTCGCGAGGAGGGCCGCTGTCCCGTCAGTCGGCGTGGACGGTGCTGCGCATTGCGGCCGAACGGGCCGGTCTCACAGCCGGGATCTCGCCGCACACGCTGCGCCACTCCTTCGCGACCCACCTCATGGAGGGCGGCGCGGACGTGCGGGTAGTGCAGGAATTGCTCGGGCACTCGTCGGTGACCACCACCCAGATCTACACGCTCGTCACCGTCGACACACTGCGCGAGGTGTACGCCACGGCGCACCCCCGTGCTCGCGGTTGACCGACGCCGGCCAAACCGTCGTGACCCGCCGAAGACCCATCGTCTGGGTCGGTGGGCTGCGGTAGCCTCGCGACCGGCGAGCGACGACGAATCGGCAGAAGGGTTTAGCGCTTCATGAATATGTCGACACAAGATGGAGAGGTCGGCTCGGGCCAGCTCTTCAACGTCGAAGCCAGCAAGTCGGCAGATCCGGCCCTGTCCCGCGTCAAGCGGCCGCTCATCGAGCCCACGCCCCTCGACCACCACGGCCCGGCCCGCATCATCGCACTGTGCAACCAGAAGGGCGGGGTCGGCAAGACGACCTCCACCATCAACCTGGGCGCCGCACTGGCCGAGGTCGGCCGCCGGGTCCTGCTCGTCGACTTCGACCCGCAGGGTGCACTGTCGGTCGGTCTCGGCGTCCAACCGCACCAGCTCGACCGCACCGCCTACAACCTGTTGATGGAGCGCGATGTCAGCGTCGACGACATCCTGCTCAAGACGAGCGTGGCCGGGATGGATCTGCTCCCGAGCAACATCGACCTGTCCGCGGCGGAGGTGCAACTAGTCGGCGAGGTCGCCCGCGAACAGACCCTGGCCCGGGCGCTCACGGCGGTGGTCGAGGACTACGACTACGTGCTCATCGATTGCCAGCCCTCGCTCGGACTACTGACGGTCAACGCGCTGACCGCAGCCCACGGCGTGATCATCCCGCTCGAATGCGAGTTCTTCAGCCTGCGCGGTGTCGCGCTGCTCATCGACACCGTCGAGAAGGTGCGCGAGCGCCTCAACCCACAACTCAAGCTCGACGGCATCCTGGCCACGATGTACGACGGGCGAACCCTGCACGGGCGGGAGGTGTTCGCCCGGGTGGTCGAAGCATTCGGCGACGACGTCTTCGACACCGTGATCTCGCGCACGGTGCGTTTCCCCGAGACCACCGTCGCGGGGGAGCCGATCACCACCTGGGCGCCCACGTCGGCCGGGGCGACGGCCTACCGCAATCTCGCGCGCGAGGTGCTGGCACGCTCAGGAACCACCGAATGAAACGAGGATGCCGATGACCCGTAGGGCCAGTCTGCCTGGGGCCGCGGAACTGTTCCGCACCACCGCGGTGGCCGCCGAACCCGAACCGCCGCCCCCGCCCGCACACCCTGGAGTCGGCGCCGTGCCACCCGTGCGTGAAGTGCCGGCCGAGCCCGAGCGGGAGCAGGCCGCCAGCCGGCCGAACCTGAGCTCGGCCCCGACCGGACCCGCTCGCGCCCCGGTGCGCAACACCCGCAGGATCCGGGCCGTCAGCGAGAACGGGCCGTCGGGCCGGGAGCGGCACGACGAGAAGATCACGGTGTACTGCTCGCCGGACGAATTGCTCGACCTCGAATCGGCCCGGCTGACGCTACGGGCCGAGCACGGCCTGGCCATCGACCGGGGCCGGATCGTTCGCGAGGCGGTCGCCGTCGTCCTCGCCGACCTCGAAGCCAAGGGTGAGGCATCCATCCTGGTGCGGAGACTGCGCGAGTAATGAACCGGACGAACTGGTACCGAGCTTCGCTCCGCGGTCGAGTTGCGCCGCTCGCTCGCCTGGCGAAGCTGTGACACCTGAGCTCATCGGCGAGGAGACCGACGTCGTGATCGACGACGGCCACTTCCGGGTGCGGCTGGAAAACTTCGAGGGACCGTTCGACCTACTGCTCAGCCTGATCACCCGCCGCCAGCTCGACCTGACTGAGGTCGCCCTGTCGCAGGTCACCGACGAGTTCATTGCCTACTTGAGCGCGTCGGCCCATTGGGACCTGGGCCAGGCGACCGAGTTTCTGGTGGTGGCCTCGACCCTGCTCGATCTCAAGGCGGCCCGGCTGTTGCCCTCGACCGGGGAAGAGGACGAGGAGGACCTCGCGCTGCTCGAAGCGCGCGACCTGCTCTTCGCGCGCCTGCTGCAGTATCGCGCCTACAAACTCGCGGCCGCCTACTTGGGCGAGTTGGATCGCGCCCAGGCCAAGCGGCACGGCCGCTCGGTCGAACTCGAGCCCCAGTTTGCCGCGCTGCTGCCCGAGGTGCTGATCGGCATCAGCCCGGCTCGGCTGGCTGAGATCGCGGCGGCGGCTTCGGTACCCAAGCCGATCCCGGTCGTCATGACCGACCACATTCACACGCCGCGGGTCAGCGTTCGCGAGCACACCGTGATCATTCGGGATCGGCTGCGCCGCGCCGGTTCGGCCACGTTCCGCTCTCTGGTGGCCGATTGCACGACGACGCTCGAGGTGGTCGCGCGCTTCCTGGGTCTGCTCGAGCTTTACCGTGACGGCGAGGTCGCGTTCGACCAGGCCGCCGCGCTGGCCGAACTGCGGGTGCGCTGGGTCGGACCGGTCGACGACGAAGCCGGGACCGCCCAGCGACCGGGCATCGAGACAGACGAGGAGTACGGGTGAATTTGACTGACGACAGCAGGCCGGCCGAACCGGTGGCGTCCGAGCCGCCGACCCCAACCACGGAATCGGCCGAACAAGCGGCGCTTCCGCTGCCGACCCATGCCATGGAGCCGGCCGAGCTGCGCGCGGCGCTGGAGGCCATCTTGTTCGTCGTCGAGGCGCCGGTCAGCATCGCCTCCCTGGCCGCCGCGGTCCAGCAGCCGGCCGACGCAGTGCTGAGCGCGGTCGAGACGCTGCGAGCCGGCTACGACGAGCGCGGCGCCGGGGTGGAGTTGCGCGACGTGGCCGGCGGCGTGCGCATCTACACCAGGCCCGCCTACGCAGCCCAGGTCGAGATGTTCCTGCAGGACGGTCAGCGAACCCGGCTCACCCAAGCGGCGCTGGAGACCCTGGCCGTGATCGCCTACCGACAGCCGGTGACCCGTTCGCGGGTGTCGGCCATTCGCGGAGTGAACGTCGACGGCGTGGTGCGAACCCTGTTGATGCGGGGGCTCGTGGTCGAGGTCGGCTCCGACCCGGACACCGGCGGCGGGCTGTATCAGACCACTGAGTTGTTCCTCGAGAAGATGGGCTTGCAGTCACTCACGGAGCTTCCGTCCTTAGCTCCACTACTTCCTGAGTTGGATGGCTTCGAAACTGATGAACTCTCAAGCTGACGATGAGTCGGGTATACGGCCAGCCGTCCAATTACCTGACGGCATTCGGCTGCAAAAGGTCCTCGCCGCAGCGGGTATCGGCTCCCGACGTGCCAGTGAGCAGCTGATCGCCGAGGGTCGAGTGGCGGTGAACGGCGTGCTGGTCAGCGAGATGGGCATGCGGGTCGACCCACGGACCGCGGTGATCCACGTCGACGGCGCCCGGATCAACGTCCGTGACGATCTGGTGTACCTGGCGCTGAACAAGCCGCGGGGCGTACTGAGCGCGATGTCCGATGACCGGGGCCGGCCCACGGTGGGTGACCTGGTGGCCGATCGCAGCGAGCGCCTGTTCCACGTTGGCCGGTTGGACGGCGACACCGAAGGGCTGCTGCTGCTGACCAATGACGGTGAACTCGCGCACCGGCTGATGCACCCGTCCTTCGGCATCGCCAAGACCTACCTGGCTACGGTTCCCGCCCCGGTGCACAAGGAGGTGGCGCGCCGGCTGCTGGCCGGCGTGGAGCTCGAGGACGGCCCGGTGCAGGTCGACGCATTCCGCATCGTCCAGACGCACGGGGAGCGGGCGATCGTCGAGGTGGTCCTGCACGAGGGACGCAACCACATCGTCCGCCGGCTGCTGGCCGAGGTCGGGCACCCGGTCCAGCGCCTGGTGCGCACCGCGGTCGGTCCGGTGCGGCTGGGCGGACAGCGGGTCGGTACGTTGCGCGAGTTGAGCCGCGAGGAGCTCTCGGAGCTTCATCGCCTTGTCGACAAGCCGCTGTAGCAATAAGAGGCTTAATCGTCTTGCCGGTTAATCGCTGTGCCGACCAATTGGTTTGCTGGCTTGCCTACTTCACGCGAATCATGCCCCTGACATCGCGAGTGCAGACTTGCCGATAAGTCGATTTATAGATGCAATACATCGTGGCCCCTAGGCTCCACAGGGGTCGCGTTGACCAGGGCCGTGCGAGCTGGCCGCCGTCACCCCAGCCTGGCGCGTGGACCGACTTATCGATTCCACGACTTATCGATAGATCGATGAACCAGTTCAGCAATTAGTGACCTGACCGGCGAGTCGCTGTAGTGCTTTGGGCCGTAGTCGATGAAAGGCTATGTCGTGGCAACGGTTCATCGACTTAACGCGAAACAACGAGGAGCACGGCAGTGGCAGTACGAGCGATACGGGGCGCGATCCAGGTCGACTCGAATGACCGTGATGCGATCCTCACCGGTACGGCTGAGCTCGTTACCGCGGTGCTCCATCGCAATGCTGTCGACCCGGCTGACCTCATCAGCATCGTGTTCACCGCGACGCCAGACCTCACCGCCGAGTTCCCGGCCTACGCTGCTCGGCTGATGGGGCTCACCGACGTCCCGCTGCTGTGCACCACCGAGATCGCAGTGCCGGGGTCGATGCCCAGGGTGCTGCGGCTGCTGGCCCACGTGGAGTCCGGCCGGCCCCGCGCCGAGATTCGGCACGTGTACCTGGGCGGGGCAGCCGCGCTCCGTACGGACCTGCCGCAATGACCTGCCGCAATGACCTGCCGAAATGACCTGCCGCAATGACCGCAGCCAGCCGACGAGAACCATCGAATCGAGTGAGGGTCAGCAATAGCACGAGACGACCTGTGTGAGCTGATTCAACGGTCAGGTTGAGCGTGATGGACCTCAACCGGTCGATCGACCCCGCCGCGTCCGGCCCCGGCCTGAGGTCCGTATTCTTCGTACTGGCTGCGATGACCGTCGCAGTGTGCTCGGCGCGCCGCGCCTGCCTGCGTGCCTCGAGCCGCAACCAACAGCCGCCAGCCGGCTCGCATCCGAGGAGTCGTGGCCCTGTGACGCAGCACGACTCGCCGGCCCCGGGCTCGGACGGCGAATCCGTCCGGCCCGACGGCGCCCTGCCCGTGGTGGCCATGGACGGCCCGAGTGGAACCGGCAAGTCCACCGTGTCCCGGCGGCTCGCCCTACGCCTGGGCATTCGCTACCTGGACACCGGGGCGATGTACCGGGCCGCCACCCTAGTCGTTCTGCAGCGGGGGATCGACCTCGCCGACGCCGCGGCACTCGCCGAGGCAGTCGCCCAGTCACAAATCGAGATATCGACAGATCCACATAAGGCAGCAGTCACCCTGGACGGCACCCCGGTCGACAGCGAGATCCGGTCCGGACCGGTCACCGCCGCAGTGAGCGCGGTGTCCGCGGTGCCGGCGATCCGGGCCCAACTGGTGCGCGCGCAGCGCGAGTTGATCGGAGCGGGCGGCATCGTGGTCGAGGGCCGTGACATCGGCTCCGTGGTGTGGCCGAGCGCCGTCCCGAAGATCTACCTGACCGCCAGCGCCGCCGTGCGGGCGCAGCGCCGGGCCGGCGAGCTCGGGTCGGGATCCGACCTGGCCGCGGTGGCCGCGGTGGCTGACGACATCGAGCGGCGTGACCGACTCGACAGCACGCGGGCGCACAGCCCGCTGGCCATGGTCGCGGATGCTATCGAGTTCGACACCACCGAGCTTGACATCGATGAAGTGGTAAATCGCCTTGTCGACATAGTGCAGGCCGGTGTCGGCCATGCCTGAGCCCACCCTGGCCGAGCGGGTGGACGGGTCAGCCCAGCTGCGGCGCCGCCAGGGACTGGCCCGGGGCATCTCGGTCGGCCTCGGTCGGGTGCACCTCGAGGGACTCAGCTCGATCCCGGCCACCGGCCCGGTACTGCTCGCGGTGAATCATCGATCCCTGCTCGACGGCCCGCTGCTCTTCGGCGCGGTGCGCCGCCCGGTCAGCTGCCTGGTCAAGGTCGAGGCCTTCACACCATGGGCGGGACCGTTGCTGCGCAGGTCCGGACAGATCGCCGTACGCCGCGACGGCGGGGACGCCCCATCGGTACGGCTGTGTCTGCGGACCCTGCGCGCCGGCGGGATAGTGGGCATCTTTCCTGAGGGGACGCGCGGTCACGGCCTGGTCGAGACCGCCAAACCCGGCGTCGGCTATCTCGCACTGCGTAGCGGCGCGACCGTCATTCCGGTGGCCTGCTCCGGGACGTCGGAGATGGCCCATCGGCACGGCTGGCGACGCCCGTCGGCGGTACTCCTGTTCGGTGAGCCGATCGGCCTGGCTCGCTGGCCCGACGGGCAGGTACTCAAGCGGACTATCGCGGCCGCGGCCACCGAGGGCATCCGGGTCGCCTTGGCCGCGTTGGTCGCGGTCGCCGACGAACTGCGGGCCGATCGCGAGCGCGGTCGGCCTACGACGAAGACGACGGAGCGAGCCCGTGACTGACTACGACGAACCCGAGAATTCCGAGGATCTCGGCGACACGAGGGTCGCCCCTGTCGTCGCCGTGGTCGGCCGGCCGAATGTCGGTAAGTCGACGCTGGTGAACCGGATCCTCGGTCGCCGGGAGGCTGTCGTCCAGGACATCCCGGGTGTCACCCGCGATCGCGTCGCCTATGACGCGC
>JAOPWD010000543.1 GCA_025965875.1 Pseudonocardiales bacterium | reverse complement strand
CTCGCGGACCTGCGTGCCCGCGTCGCGGCCACGCGCTGGCCGAGCAAGGAGCTCGTCGCAGATCGGTCGCAGGGCGTGCAGCTGGCGACGCTGCAGGAGGTCACGCGCTACTGGACGACCGAGTACGACTGGCGGAAGTGCGAGGGCAAGCTCAACGCGCTGCCGCAGTTCACGACCCAGATCGACGGGGTCGAGATCCACTTCATCCACCTGCGCTCCGAGCACGAGGGCGCCATGCCGCTGATCATGACGCACGGCTGGCCCGGCTCGGTCATCGAGCTGCTCGAGACGATCGGCCCGCTGACTGACCCGACCGCTCACGGCGGTGCTTCCGGGGACGCATTCCACCTGGTGCTGCCGTCGATCCCCGGTTACGGCTTCTCGGGCGAGCCGACCGAGCCCGGCTGGGACGCCGACCGCATCGCACGTGCGTGGGCGGAGCTGATGCGCCGACTCGGCTACACGCGCTACGTCGCTCAGGGCGGCGACGTGGGCGCCTACGTCACCGACGCGATGGGCCGCCAAGCGCCCGAGGGCCTGCTCGGCATCCACCTCAACGTGCTCACTGCGGCGGTGGCTCTCAAGGACCAACTGCCGGCGCAGTCCGAGCAGGAACGCGCGGCGCACGACGCGCTGACCACGTTCTTGACGGATGGCTTCGCCATCGTCCTGGAGCAGTCCACCCGGCCGCAGACGATCGGCTACTCCCTGCTGGATTCACCCGTCGGGCTGGCGGCCTGGATGCTCGACCACGACACCGACAGCTACTACAAGATCTCCCGCGCGTTCATCGACGGCGAGCCCGCGGGCAACCTCACCCGAGACAACATCGTCGACAACATCACGCTGTACTGGCTGACGGGCACCGGCGCCTCGGCCGCCCGGTGGTACTGGGAGTTCGGACGGGCCCAGGCCGCGGCCGGTGCGGCCGGCCAGGCTCCGCCGCCGGTCGCGGTTCCGGTCGGCTTCACGAACTTCCCCGGCGAGGTCTTCCCTGCCCCGCGCAGCTGGGTCGAGGTGGTGTTCCCCGGCGTCGCCTACTTCAACGAGCCCGACAGGGGCGGCCACTTCGCCGCCTGGGAGGAGCCCGAGCTGTTCTCGACCGAGGTGCGGGCTGCGTTCCGCCCGCTGCGTTAGCGAGGAGAAGTTATGCGCACCGAAGTCGACACAACCACGGCTATCCGTTCCTTCCGCGTCGACATCGCGGACGAGCAGATCGACGACCTCCGCGAACGCATCGCGGCCACACGGTGGCCGAGCAAGGAGCTCGTCGGCGATCGCTCGCAGGGCGTGCAACTCGCCACGATGAAGGAGCTCGCGCGCTATTGGGCGACCGAGTACGACTGGCGTAGGTGCGAGGCACGACTGAACGCGCTGCCGCAGTTCACGACCGAGCTCGGCGGGGTGGACATCCATTTCATCCACGTCAAGTCGCCGCACGAAGACGCGCTGCCCCTGATCATGACCCACGGCTGGCCCGGCTCGGTCGTCGAGCTGCTTGAGACCGTCGGCCCGCTCACCGACCCGACCGCGCACGGCGGCGACGCCGAGGACGCTTTCCACCTGGTTTTGCCGTCGATCCCTGGCTACGGCTTCTCGGGTGAGCCGGCCGAGGTCGGTTGGGACGCGGCTCGCATTGGGCAAGCCTGGGCGGAGCTGATGCGACGCCTCGGCTACAGCCGCTATGTCGCCCAGGGCGGTGACAGGGGAGCGGTCATCACCGACGCGATGGCCCGCCGGGCGCCCGAGGGCCTGCTCGGCGTACACATCAACGTGTTGACGGCGGTGGTCGTGCCCGGCGTTGCCGAGCACCTGCCGGGGGAGTCCGAGCAGGAACGCGCGGCGTTCGATGCGCTCAACAGGTTCACGACGGACGGCTCCGGCTATTTCCTGGAGATGGCCACGCGGCCGCAGACGATCGGCTACGCGCTGTTGGACTCACCGGTCGCCCTCGCGGCTTGGATGCTGGACCACGACACGGACGGCTACAACAAGATCGCGGGCGCGTTCGTCGACGGCAGGCCGACGGGGAACCTAACCAAGGAGCACGTCGTCGACAACGTCACGCTCTACTGGCTGACGGGCACCGGCGCGTCCGCCGCCCGGGACTACTGGGAGGACGGACGAGCACGGGCACGCTTCGCCGTTGAGCCCCCTCCGGTGGCGTCTGTGCCCGTCGGCTTCACGACCTTCCCCGAGGAGGTCTGGGCTGCCCCGCGAAGCTGGGTCGAGGTGGCCTACCCCGACCTCGTGTACTTCAACGAGGTCGACAAGGGCGGCCACTTCGCCGCCTGGGAGGAGCCGGAGCTCTTCTCCACCGAGGTCCGAGCAGCGTTCCGGCGGCTTCGCTAGACGAGCGTCTTCCGGGGTGCGCGCCTGCCACCCTCGACGCGGCGACCGGGTGGGTCAAGTCGGACCCACTCGGACGCCGAGGCGTACTTGTTCACGCGCAGCTCTGCACCGAAGGAGGAGACCGTCATGGCTCACATGCGAGAAAGTCCACAAGGCGGTCCCGACGATGCTCGGAGCATCGAAGAGCACCGCATCGCCCGTCGGCACGATGAAGGCGAAGCCGACGCCAGCGACTGCGGCGGACGGCGCTGGTACCACCTCCGGCCTGAGCCTCGCCGCCCGAGCGACCTCATGGGCTTCAACTCCACATGGTGGATGGCGGTGGGATGACTCATCGTCATCGGTCGTCTCTCCGTACCCGTGGTGGTGGTGACATGAGCTCCATCAAGGCCACCTACGACGACCCGGCGCTCGGCGGCAAAACGATCGCGCGCGACCAGGGTCGGGAGCTGCTCGGCCAGGTCATGGGGTACGTCGCCGTCACGGTCGATTCGCCGCACTCGGCGCCTACCTCGGTCGCAATCTGAGCGGTGGGACCGGCCTCATGCTGTTCATCGGGGCGTTCGGATGGAGCCTGACCAGCCCCAGGCGGCTGCTCCTTGGGACGACAAGCGACTTCGCGCCGACTGCTGGCTTTGCGCGACAAGCGGAAGCGCTCGGCGGTACCGGCGCCTACCACCGTGACAGCGCGCGCTATCGGTCCACGCGCTTCGCTCGCAAGGCGAGGAGTCTGCGCTCTTCGCTGACTCTGGCCATGGCGGATCTGTTCGCCGTCAACTGGCCCAGAGCCTCCCGGTAGTCGTTGTCGGTCAGCCAAACGAGTTCGCGTACTGAGACTATCCGGGCAATCACGCCGTCGATTCGTGCTGAGAACACCTCTGGTTGCCAGCAGACGCGGTGCCGGTAGCCCCAGTGGGGGTCCTCGACTTGAGCGCGCTCAGCGTCGATCAGTGCGCCGACTAGGAATAGCCCTTGGCCCTGGCCGCTGGCTGCCGCGATGATGGGCAGTCCTACGTGCAGCCCGCTCCAGCAGCGATCGGTCTTCCAGTTGCCATCAGTCAGGTGGCCGGCGATCGCACGGAACGCCTCCGCTCGGTTGGACGTTCCTCTACCAATGCGCACGCCGACTGCCGTGTTCGCGTTGTGGTCCATCGCACGTCACCATGCCACTTCTGCGTGGCCTGGGGGCATCGACGGGGAGCGGGACGCCGGGAACGGACGACGAGTACGCCACAAGGAACTCCTCCTTTGCGCGAGAAGCGGGAGCGTGTCAGTCGCGTGCGCTTGCGGTTTGGCGCTCGTTGACCCGGACGGTCAACGGCCTCACGGTTCGAGTACAACGGCGCCGCGGACTGCGGTGGCGGTCCGTGCAAGGGCTCGCGCGGCTTCTGTGAGGGGATAGGAGGCGCCAATGTCGGCGTGCAACGTGCCGTGCGCGAGAGCCGCGGCGAGCAGACGTAACTGCTCGCCGTCGGGGCGGAGGATGACGTCGTCTATGCGAATGCCTCGCTCCGTAGCGGGCGGCGCGCCGGTGATGGTCGCCAGACGACCGCCGTCAGCGAGCGCGCGTAGCGCGTCGGCCTCTCCGTCGGGAACCGCATTCGCGGCCACTCGAATGCCCGACGACCCCGCGGCGCTGATCGCCCGGTTCACCCACTCGGAGTCGTGATAGTCAATGACGAGCTGTGCGCCGCGCGTCATCACGCGCGCGGCGTTCGTCTGGCTCGCCGTCGCGATCACTCTCGCGCCGGCGTGCGCGGCGAGTTCGACGATCATGCCGCCCGTCACGCCTCCGGCGCCATTCACCAGCATCACGTCACCGCTCTGAACGGCAAGCGCCTCGGAAACGACCTGCTCAGCCGTCAGTGCCGGAACGGGGAACGCTCCCCCCTGAGCCCAGGAGGCGTTGTCGGGCTTCTCGGCCAGCAGGCCTGCGGGGGCGACGAGAAGGTCGGCCCAGCACCCTTGATAGCGCAGAGGGAGCGGATGCGTCATCACCGCCATGCCGGTGGTAGGCCACTCGACATCTGGCGCCAGCTCGACGACCTCGCCCGCCGCCTCAACCCCGAGAGCTAAAGGTGGCACGCGCCCCACGTCCCAGTTGCCGCTACGAACGAACTCGTCCCAGTTCGCCACGCCGGCTGCTCTGACCCGGATCAGCACCTCGCCGGCCTCCAGTGGCGGCGGCTCGGGCAACTCCAGAAGCGTCACTTCTCCCCCGAACGCCTCGATGCCCGCGGCTCTCAAGCTCACGCGAGCATCGTCCCACGATTCGGAGACCACGCCGACCCCGGACGACCCGCGGTGGCGGCCCGAGCAGCAGTGCTCGCAATTCCGCGCCGCTGTCGCAATGGACGACACGTGACAGCTCGCCCAGTGCTGCTTTGCGCGAGCAGCGGTGGCGCGCCGAGCGGCGCGGTCGCAGAACTAGGTGGCTGCGGCGGGCTGCGTTGCCTGCCGCCGGCGTTGATCGTCGCCTGCCAGCCACTGCTCGAGCGCCTCTTTGGCGCGGATAGCCCTCGGAGGCTCGAGCACTGCAGGGCGCTGAGAGAGCACGCTGGCCAAATCGTGGCCACGAACCCAGGCGACGCCGTGGCTCTCGATCGAGCGCTGGTCGAAGTGCCCCCACAGCACGACGAGCGGCTGCACCCAGACTCCACGCAGGCCAACGTCGCGTAAACAGGAGGAAAGGGCGGCTGCCCGCGCTCGCACGCGGCGCGAAAGCTCGGCGTTGTTGTAGCCGTCAGACGGGTCTTCGCGCCAGCGCACGGAGAGGACGCCGCCATGGACGGCCAACATGCCGCGGAGGTTCTTGGTCTCGAGCACGAACACGCCCGCTGGCCCGACCAGGATGTGATCCAGATTGCCTCGACCTACATCGACATCATGAACAACGGTCCAGCCGTCTCGGATGAGTCGCCGCAGGGCCTTGGCCGTGGCCTTCTCACCCTCGGCGCCGAGCCTCCACCTGTCGATGTGGTGAGGCGGCGAATCCCAGAAGACCATCGTCATCGTGATGGCCATGCCGACGCCCATACCGGCATAGAACTCGAGATGCGTGGGTTGTAGGGCGCGGCCCAGCCCAATCGCGACCGCGAGTTCGATTACGCCCATGAGGGGCGCGACCCACCACACCCGGCGTCGCCATGCGCGTCGGCGGGCTCGAAACCGGTCGTCCGCGAATTGGCCCGCCCGGCGAGGTTGCGCTCTTCCTGCCACACCCCGCTTATCGGCAGACGCGCGGGTAGACGAGAAGCAATGCGCGTGCGAAGTCAACGCGACTGCCAGCGCTCGGGTGAACGCGAGAGCGGCCTGCGCTCAGCCAGTGCCTCCGTCGGGACCCCGGAACGCGTGTCCCCAGCCGTGTCCCACACCCCCCAAAACAACCCCCGCGCAACCGCTCTCAGCGGTACCATGTCGCCGCTTCTTTCCCTTATGTCCGCTGCCTCGGGGCCTCTCTTAATCCGAAGGTTCTAGGTTCGATTCCTAGTGGGGGCATGACGAGAAGCCCGGCGGTTTGCCGGGTTTCTTTGGTTCTGGCGGCACCCTCGAAGTAGCGGATGTGTCCCGAGAGGGTGGTTGTTAGTGTCGTACGAGCGGTTGTATGTGGCCCGGTGGATCAGCGGGTGGAACCGACCTGTCCGGCCTTCCGGTCGCGCTGGCATCGCGCTACAGCGACGATGAGCCGGAATCGCCCTGGACCTACGTCTTGTATCTGAGCCTCGGGCGAGCAGCGTGCCCTGCTCGAGGACATCTTCACCGTCCTCTCGGGGGCGATGCCCTGCGGCACTTTCCCTGGGCGTGGAAGGAGAGCGAGCTGCTTGCCCTACGGCCCGCGGCGATCGAGGTCGACCACACGCGGCGCCGGCAGTGGGTGCGGGTCCGCGACCACGTCACCGTCCGGATCCGCGATCGCCACGATGGCGGTGCGACGGGCACGTGCGTCATCACGGCCACGAGCGGTCGGGCGAGGAGCTCGTCGCGGACGGGCGGCTGGCGTTCGAGTACCACGGGGTCTGCGGATACGGCTCGACGTTCGACTACGCCGGCTGAGCTGCGCTGTCGTTGACCCGACGCGCGCGGTGGTGGAGAATCGGCGTCGTC
>JAOPWD010000504.1 GCA_025965875.1 Pseudonocardiales bacterium | reverse complement strand
CGAACGCGAGGCCGGAATTGCAGTCCTCGCGCTTGGCCCAGATCCGCGCTCCGCCGAGGTGATCGGACAGCCGCTCGAGCGGATGCACCGGGCTCGGCCCGAACAGCAGCGGGTAGCGGGGGAAGTCACTCAGTGCCACGATGCGCTCCGGTTCCGCAGGCGAGTCCTCGTCGACACCGTACTTCGTCGTCGCTGGCTCGAGGAGGCTCAGACCAGGTGTGCGGAGACGACGAGGTTGTTCAGATAGCTCCGCGAAGACCGGTCGAATTCGCCGCCGCAGGAGATCAGTCGCAATTCGGGCGTGGGTGTCGGGCCGTAGACCGTTTCCGTCGGAAATTGGTCCTTCGGGTAACTGCGTACGTCATCGACCACGAACGACCGCACCTTCCCGTTCTGCTCGGTGACCGAGACTGTGGCGCCCGCGACCAGTTCGCGCAGCCGGTAGAACACGGCGGGTCCGCGGGTGCCGGGCGGCAGTCGGGTTGCGCAGGCCGATCGGCGATCAAGGCCGCTTGTCGTCTTGATCCGGCCCCACGTCGACGTCCTGGGCCCAGGCGGCATGCTCGCCGTGCGCCCAGCTGGCCGAGACCCGCCCGGTGCGCATGCCACGCCGCGCCTCGCGATCCTTGATCGCATAGGCGATGTGGCCGAGCACGAGCAGGCCGACGGCGAGGGCGAACCAGTCGTGGACGAACGTCGCGCCGGTGCGCCAGGACAGCCGGGCCAGACCGGGGTAGTACATGAGCAGTCCGCTGCCCAGCAGTACGAGAATTGCCCCGGCGGTCAGGGCGGCGTTCAGCTTCTGGCCGGCGTTGAACTTGCCGACGCGAATCGATCCGTCCCGCCGCGTCCGGGATCGCAGCCATCGCCAGTCCGACGGGCTGAACCGGTTCAGCCTGGCCAGGTCGGCCCGATAGGCGGCTGAGGCGAGGCCGAGCAGCATCGGTGCGGGCAGCGCGAAGCCGGCGTAGACGTGGATGAGTTCGACGACATGGCGGTGCCCCACCTTGATCGAGAGGGATCCGTTGTAGAGGACGGCAGCGGTGACGATGCAGACGATCATCAGTGTCGCGGTGATCCGGTGCACTGTCCGCTCGGCGCGGCTGAACCGGTCCAGGTAGCGCCGAGCCGGCTTGCTGGGTGGTGTCATCGCGGCATCAGCTGCTAGTTCCTGATCGTGCCGTCGAGGGCGTAGCCGCGATGCTCCCAGTAGCCCGGGACCTCACCGTGGGTGAGTTCGATGCCGGACAGCCATTTGGTGCTCTTGTAGCCGTACATCGACGCGGCGTAGATCCGTACCGGGCCGCCGTGGTCGTGGCTGACCGGGCCGCCGAGCATCCGCAGCGCCACGATGACGTCGGGCCGGCGCGCCTGCGACAGGCTCATGCTCTCGGTGTATGTGCCGTCGAAGGAACGAAACCGGACCGCGGTCGCCTCAGCGGATGGTTCGGCCAAGTCCAGCAACGCCGACAGCGGTACGCCGGCCCAGTGCACGTCCAGAACCTGCCACCCGGTGACGCAGTGGAAGTCGCTGACCAGCGCGGTCTGCGGCATCGCCTGCAGATCCGGCAGGGTGTACGTCGCCGGCCGGGCGATCAGACCGGACACGGTGAGCCGGTAGGTAGCGGCGGTCTTCGTCGGCACGGACCCCGTCACCGAGTAGAACCGGAACGCCGCCCCCAGCGGGAACAGGGCTACCAGGCCGGTGGGATCCCGCGACTCGATCGGGGCAAGCAGCCGAGCCAGTCCGTTCTGGACCCAGCTACCGCCCACTATCCCGGCGCCGCCCAGCGCGAGCAGGCCCAAGACCGTCCGGCGACCTACCGGCGCACCAGCGGGCTCGCCGCCCTCGTCACTCATCGCGCGTGCCACCCACAGTTGCCATTGTCAACGCACCCGGCCACGAATGCCCACGGCGGCCACC
This sequence comes from Pseudonocardiales bacterium, assembly GCA_025965875.1. Lineage (GTDB taxonomy): Bacteria > Actinomycetota > Actinomycetes > Mycobacteriales > Jatrophihabitantaceae > QHCC01. The sequence continues at coordinate 1,147 of JAOPWD010000504.1, read as the reverse complement.
GCCAGCCCGGCAATGATGATCACCGGGCCGGCGATCGCCCAGAACGCCGATCCGCTCATCGCACTGCCGTTGATCACTCCGGCCCCCTGCAGAGTGAACAGCAGCCCCACCAGCACCACTGCGACACCCGCAATCACCCATCCTGGCCTGCGCATATTGACGATCTCCCTCATCTCGCGGTTTGGATCAGCTTGTCGAGTGCTGCAGGGTGGCCCACAGCCCGTAGAACGCGAAGGCGGTCGAGCCGGTGCTCAGTGCCCAGGCGGGCAGCATCCGGTTGCCGTGTCGGGCCGCGAAACGTGGGTAGGCGGCGAAGACGATCAGCTGGCTGAGCCACAGCGCGACCAGCGACGGCTTGAGCAGATCGTCGTAGATCCGTATCGGATCGATCAGGGTGAGCGGTGCGAACCCGACCAGGGCGATGCCGATCCCGGCGACGATCGGCCGCAGCGACCAGGACGTGACGGCGTGCACGAGCCGGCTGAGGGCGAGGTACTCGACCAGCATGACGCCACCGACGCTGGCCGCGACGCCGATCCCGATAACCACGGCGAAGTCATGCCCGAGGAACTGCTGCGCGATGCTCATGCCAGGGATCGGATCATGCGCGAACTGCGGGTCGCCGGCCAGCGGGTAGACCGCGGCGACGATGACGGCCGCTGACCCGACATAGGCGCCGATCAAGCCACGGCGGATCGTGCGGCGGGGGCGGGCCACCTCGCCGCCAAGGAACAGCGGCAGGCTTCCGCAGATGTAGAGCAATGCCGTCTGCCCGGTGGCGGTGGCCAATGTCCCGGTGGGCGCTCCGGCACCGAAACTGGATACCGGCGCGTGGAGGTGGCTGATCGCGACACCGCCCAGCCCCGCCGCGAGCGCGAGCTGGCCGGCTGCCAGCACGCCGGTGACGACCAACGTGGTCCGGCGCCCGGCGATCATCACCGCGGCCAACGCCAGCGGCACCGCGAGCTCGAGCACACGCTGGTAGCGCCGCTCCCCCGGCAGCACCGCCGGCAGTGTGTCGTAGACGATCTGCGCGGTGGTGTAGAGCAGGTAGAGCAGGTAGCTGGCGATCCACAGCCCGGCCTGGACCAGCGCCACCCGGCGCCCGGCAGCCGCCTCGACGAACGAGTACAGCCCGCCCGAGCCG
>JAOPWD010000497.1 GCA_025965875.1 Pseudonocardiales bacterium | reverse complement strand
CTGGACAGCGCGCACGCGGGTGACCTCTCCCTGGCGGGGGCTTCGACGCCCCAGAATAGGCGTGGCATAGGGACGTCTGTCAAGCGCTTGGTCAGCACCTTACGCCTGAGGTGCCGCGCCATGTACGGGTGTGTGTCCGCCAAGTTAACATTTTTCGACCGAGCGCTTGATTAATACTATTGGCCATGCCATAGTCGGGGCGTTCGGATGATCCCGGGACGGCCGCAAAAGCTGTCTGACCCGCGCTCTGGCAAGGCACTAGAAGCCGAAGGAGTCCCGTGACTGCACGACTGGTTTCCGACCCGGCTGCCTTCGAACGAGAAGGTCGGGGCACTCCCGTCGTCTCCTTGCGTGACGTCACGAAGACGTTCGCCGGGACGCGCGCACTTCGGCACGTCGACCTCGACTTCTACCCCGGCGAGATTCACGCCGTGTGTGGTGAGAACGGCTCCGGCAAGTCGACGATGATCAAGATCCTGTCCGGGGTCTACACGGCTGACAGCGGCGGCACGATCTCGCTGTACGGCGAGGAGCTCGCCGCGGACAAGGTCACCCCGGGCGTCGCGCACCGCCAAGGCGTGCGGGTCGTCCACCAGGACCTCGCGGTGTTCCCGGAGCTGACTGTCGCGGAGAACCTCGCGGTCGACGGAGGCTTCTCGACGGGACTCGGCGGCCGGATCCGCTGGCGCCAGCAGCACCGCGACGCCGCCGCCCTGATCCGCAAGTTCAACATCCCGGCACGGCCGACGAGCCGGCTCGGGGAGCTGTCTCTGGCGGCGCGCACCGAGGTGGCCATCGCCCGCGCGTTGCGTGACCAGGCGGTCCACGGCCGAGGGCTGCTCATCCTGGACGAACCGACGGCGGCGCTGCCGGTGCACGAGGTCGAGGCACTGCTGCGCGCGCTGCGCGACCTTGCTGCCGAGGGCCAGTCCATCGTCTACATCAGCCATCGGCTCGATGAAGTGCTCGACCTGGCCGACTGCGTGTCGGTGCTGCGGGACGGTGAACTCGTCGGCACCTTCGACGTCGAGAACTTGGACGAGTCCAGCCTGATCGACCTCATGCTCGGCCGGGCGGTCAGCGAAGCCCTGGAGCACGAGCCGGTCAAGGCGAGCGGACCGCCGCTGTTCACCGTCGAGGACCTTTCGGTCGGTCGCCTCAAGAACGTGTCGTTCTCGGTCCGTCCTGGCGAGATGCTGGGCATCGCCGGCGTCATGGGCTCTGGACGCAGTACCTTGCTGCGCGCGATCTTCGGCGGCGTCAAGCCGAGTTCTGGCCGCTTCCTGCTCGACGGCAAGCCCGCGGCGCTGGACAGCCCGAAGGTCGCCATGCGCGCCGGTGTCGCGATGGTGCCCGAGCACCGGCTCCGCGACGCCGCGTTCGCTGATCACTCGGTGGACATGAACATGTCGATCAGCGTGATCGGCAAGTACTGGCAGCGCATGGTCGTTTCGCAGCGAAAGATGCGGCGCGACTCCGACAAGCTCATCGCCCAGTACAGCGTCAAGGTGCCCAACGGCCGCGCTGTCATGCATTCGCTATCGGGCGGTAACCAGCAGAAGGTCGTGGTGGCCCGCTGGCTGCGCCGCAACCCCCGACTGATCCTGCTCGACGAACCGACCCAGGGGGTCGACGTCGGTGCCCGCGCGGAGATCTACAACGTGCTCCGCGCGGCTACCCAGCAGGGCTCGGCCGCGATCCTCGTCGCCTCGGACTTCAAAGAGCTCGCTCAGGTGGTCGACCGGGTCATCGTCCTGCGCGGCGGCAAGATCGTCGCTGAACTCGAAGGCGAAGGTATCAACGCGCATCGGCTGGCCCAACTCAGTCACGCCGACGACGTTCTCACGCGAGACACGGACCGGCGTCGTCGTCTCGACTCATCAGTAACCGCCGCGGACAAGGGGTGACCGACGAGATGGCCGAGCGATCGAGCGCGACCGTGAACATGCCGCCCAAGGCTCGCAGGACCATCGGAGAGGTCATCGAGGTAGCCGGCCTGCCGATCTTCATGGTCTTGCTGATCGGCTTCTTCATGACCTATTCCAAGACGAGCGCTCTGTTCGCGGCCAGGCCGAACCTCATCAACATCCTGGGCAACCAATCCGTGACTGGCCTGGTCGCGCTGGCGATGGTGATCCCGCTGGTCTCGGGCTACTTCGACCTCTCGGTAGCAGCCATTGCGGGCCTGACCAACGTGGCGTGTGCGACCGGGATGGTCAGATTCCACCTGCCTCCGGTAGTAGCCATCCTGCTCGCCATTGGCGTGGGGCTGCTCGCGGGTGCGGTGAACGCCTTCCTCGTCGCAGGGTTGAAGCTCAACGGATTCATCGCCACGCTCGGGACTTACACCTTGCTCGGCGGGCTGTTGCAGCTCTACACCAACGGCACGAGCATCTTCGGGATCCCGCGGGCATTCGGCAACTGGGGATCGCAATCCTGGTTCGGGATCCCGCGGCCGTTCTACTTGCTGATCGCGGTAGCGGTGGTCATCTGGTACGCGCTCATGCATACACCGGCCGGCCGACAGCTCGAGGCAATCGGCTCGAACGAGAGTGCCGCTCGGCTCGTCGGTATTTCCGTCGACCGTTTGGTGGCTCTCAGCTTCCTCGGCTCTGCGCTGGTAGCCAGCTTGGCCGGTGTCCTGCTCACCTCGCGGCAGGGTGGCGCAGACCCGACCGTGGCGACGAACTATTTGTTCCCCGCTCTGGCCGCGGTGTTCCTGGGTGCCACAACGATCCGGCCGGGTCGCTACAACGTGTGGGGAACGATCATCGGCATCTTCACCCTGGCCGTGGCCATCAACGGCTTCACGTTCCTCGGCGCGCATGCCTGGGTCACCCCGTTCTTCAACGGGGCGGCGTTGGTGCTGTCGGTCGCAATCTCGACTCTGATGGGGCGGCATCGCGAGAGCAAGGCCAAGAAACTGCTGCAGCGAACCGAAGAGCCCCCTGCTCTGACCGCACCCCCGGGGCCTTCGAGCGCGGATCACACCGCGATGACGCCGGCGTAGCGGAGCCGCTTAGCCGTGACGGCCGGGTGGCGAGCGAGGAACCGATCACATCAGGACAACGCGAAGCGCCGTACGGGGCTGCACATCCGCAAGGGTCTGCACGGTCGGCAAGGCGGCACCACTTCCAAGTACGTACCCGTTCATGGAATCTGGATAGAAGGAGTGCATGTGAACGTCAACAGGACTATCAAGCGCAGGATCGGAGCCGGCGTAGCGATCGTGCTGCTCACGTCCGCACTCGCATCGTGCAGTAGCTCGAACTCCAATTCGGGCGGGTCGAGCGGCGGCTCCGGCAGCGCATCGGTCGACCCTGCGACCGCAGGCCTCACCGAGGCCGTGTTCACCGAGATCGCCAATACCTACATCAACCCCCCGCCGACCACGGGCCCGACGCCGGTCAAGAAGAAGACAGTCTGGTGGATGGGCTGCGGCAACTCGGTGCCTGCCTGCAAGCTGCTGTCCGACTCCGGAGGCGAAGCGGCGAAGCTTCTCGGCTGGGACTTCCACGTGGCCGACGGCAACCTCAACCAGAACGGTGGCTACGCTGCCGCGATCCGGACGGCCCTAGCGGCCAAGCCTGACGCGCTGGTGATCCAAGGCATGGACTGCGGCCAGATCACGCAGCCGCTGCAGGAGGCCAAGTCGCAGGGTGTCCCCGTTCTCGGCGTGCAGTCGATCGACTGTTCCGATGAGACCCCGGGTGCTCCCTCGTTGATCTCGGTGCAGTACCAGTACAGCAACGGCGCGAAGACCCTGAACGACTACTACAACGCGTTCGGCCGGGTCGCGGCGAAGTACCTGATCGCGAAGGAGAAGGGTAAGGCCCAAGTCATCGCGAACCTCGGCAAGGGCGGTTTCTACGAGTACA
>JAOPWD010000456.1 GCA_025965875.1 Pseudonocardiales bacterium | reverse complement strand
CGCCAGGCCGGCGGGCCGCGGACTTGCGCGAAGCCGGAACGGGCACGGGCACCGGCCGCGCCGCGGACTTGCGCGGAACCGGAGCGGGCGCAGGCGCAGCGGCACGCCGTGCGGGGGGCGTGCGCTGACCGTGGGCCGTGCGCCGCTTCGGTGCGACGTAGGCCTTGGGCACCGGCACGCGGAGCAGGCGTTCGAGGCGGCTGCGTGCACCGAGCCGTTCGGCCTTGCGTGCCGCTGCGACGGCCGGTGTCTCGTGCCGGGCGAATGACACGAGCATCCCGACCACGAAGAACGAGGCGAGCAGCGAGGTGCCGCCGGCCGAGATGAACGGCAACGGGATGCCGGTCACGGGCAACAGGCCGGTGACATAACCGATGTTGATGACGGCCTGCCCGCACAGCCACACGGTGGCGCCGCCCGCGACGATGCGCACGAACGGATCGGCGTTGCGGCGCGCGATTCGCATGCCCGTGTAGGCCAGCAGCCCGAACAGTGCGAGCACCGCGAGGCAGCCGATGAGGCCCAGCTCCTCGCCGATTATCGCGAACACGTAGTCGGAGCTGGCGTTGGGCACCCACCCGTACTTGGACGTGCCCTGGCCGAGTCCGACCCCGAACACGCCTCCAGACGCCAGCGCGTACAGCCCTTCGACCGTGTGGAAGCCGCTGTTCTTCGCGTCCTTGAACGGATGCAGGAACGTCGTCAGCCGCACGAGGCGATACGGCGCCGCGAAGGCAAGCGCCGTGACCGCACCGGCCACCAGCATGACGACGCCGATGAAGTAGCGCAGCGGCATGCCGACCATCCAGAGCAGGCCCAGCAGGATCAGCATGAAGCACAGCGTCGTGCCGAGATCGGGCTCCAGCATCACCAGCATCGCCACGAGCACGACGCCGGGCAGCAGCGGCACGAACAGGTGCCGGGCCCGGCGCAGCGTGCCCAACTGCTGCTTGCGAGCCAACAGGTCACCGCCCCAGAGCAGGATCGCCACCTTCGCGAACTCCGACGGCTGCACCTGCAAGGGGCCGACGTCGATCCAGCGCCGGGCCCCGTAGAACATGACACCGACACCGGGGATGAGCACCGCGACCAGGGCGACTATCGCGAGCACGAGACAGGGGTAGGCCAGTAGCCGGTAGGCGCGTGGCGGCATGCGCATGGCGAACCAGAACAGGGGCAGGCCGATGGCGACGAACTCGGCCTCCTTGATCATCTGGGCCCACATCGACGACGTGCCGCCTGCGCTGTGCGAGACCGCGATCGTTGTCGACACGGCCATCAACACGCCGAAGCCGAGCAGTCCGACGGCAGCAAGCAGCAACAGCTGTACCGACGCGTAGGGCCGGTCGACGAACCGGGCGCCTTCGCGCTCGGGCAGGATCCGCCCGCGCAACCGGTCGACGAGGCGCGCGTTGGCGCGGACGGTGGTCATGGCGCATCGAGGGCGCGCACGGCCGCCTCGAACGCCGCGCCGCGCGCCGCGTAGCCGGTGAACATGTCGTAGGAGGCCGCGGCGGGTGCAAGCAGCACGGTGTCACCCGGACGCGCGAGTCCGGCCGCGGTGCGTGCCACCTCGGTCATGGCACCATCGTCGGCGCTGGACACGTCGATCACCGGCACATCCGGTGCGTGTCGCCGCAATGCCGCCGCGATCACAGCGCGGTCCTGGCCCAGCAGGACCACGCCGGCCAGCCGGTTCGCGACCGCGGCGACCAGTTCGTCGACAGGTGCGTCCTTGAGTTGGCCGCCCGCGATCCACACGACCCGCCCGTACGCGCGGAGCGAGGCCATGGCTGCGTGCGGGTTCGTGGCCTTGCTGTCGTCGACGTAGGCGACGCCGCCGCGCTCGAGCAGGAACTGGTTGCGGTGCGGGTCGGGCACGAAGGCACGCAGCCCGCTCGCGACATCGGCGGCGGGCACGCCGTAGGCCCGGGCCAGGGCCGCGGCAGCCAGAGCGTTGGCAACGTTGTGCGCGCCGGCCGGTCGGACGTCGGCGGCCGGGACGAGCATGACGGGGCTGGTGGCGAAGGCATGATCGACGAGGATGCCGTCGCGGACGCCGAACTGTCCGCGGGCAGGCTCGGCCAAAGTGAAACCGATTCGGGTCGGCGCGTCGGATGCCGCGAGCAGGTCGGCCACGGCCAGGTCGTCTGCGTTGCCGATCGCGACTGGAGAGTTCCAGACCTGCGTCTTGGTGGCTGTGTAGGCGTCCATCGAGCCGTGCCAGTCGAGGTGGTCGGGCGCCACGTTCAGCAGTGCGCCGGCCTGCGGCGTGATCGTCGAGGACCAGTGCAACTGGAAGCTCGACAGCTCGACACCCAACACGTCGTAGGGTTCGGCACTGAGCACGGCGTCGACGACCGACACCCCCACGTTTCCGACCGCCAGCGCGCGCAGACCCGACGCGCGCAGGATCGACTCGAGCATCCGCACGGTGGTGGTCTTGCCGTTCGTACCGGTGACGGCCAGCCACGGCGCGGCGCCTGGGCCACGCAGCCGCCAGGCGAACTCGACCTCACCGATCACCTCGAGACCACGCGCCGCGGCGTCGACGAGCAGCGGGTGATCGGGTCGCCAGCCCGGCGACGTCACGACTCGGTCGACGCCGTCGGGGATCGCGGCGGGCGAGCCGACGAACCGCACGCCGGCCGCGACGAGACCGGCCACCCCGGGCGTCTCGGCCCGGTCAGCGAGCAACACGGTGGCGCCGCGGGCGAGCAGCGCACTCGCGATGGACTGGCCCGCGAGGGCGGCGCCGCAGACCAGGACCGTGGAGCCGGCGCCCAGTGGCGCACTAGCCATTGCCGATGAAGTCCGCGTAGAACAAGCCCATTCCGAACGCGACCGCGATGCCCGCGACGATCCAGAAGCGGACGATGATCGTGACTTCTTCCCACCCACCGAGTTCGAAATGGTGGTGCAGCGGGGCCATCCGGAACACGCGCTTGCCGCGCCCGCTGCGTATTCGGGTGAACTTGAACCAACCGGTCTGGATGATGCTCGACAAGGTCACCGCGGCGAACAGGCCACCGAGGACGACGAGCAGCAACTCGGTGCGCGTCAGGATGGCGAGCCCGGCCATCAACCCGCCGAGCGACATCGAACCGGTGTCGCCCATGAAGATCTGCGCCGGCGAGGCGTTCCACCACAAGAAGCCGAAGCACGCCGCCATGGCGGCCGCGGCCACCAGCGCCACGTCGAGCGGGTCCCGGACCTGGTAGCAACCGAAGATCGGATTGTTGCCGCACGTGTTGCGGAATTGCAGGAACGAGATGAGCGTGAACGCGCCGAACACCATGGCGGATGCGCCGGCGGCGAGCCCGTCCAGGCCGTCAGCGAGATTCACCGCGTTGGACGTCGCCGCGATGATCACGTAGGCGAGCACCACGAAGCCGATCACGCCCACGCCGATCTGGCTGATGTCGCGCACATAGGACAAGTGCGTCGATGCGGGCGTGAGCCCGAACTTGTTCTTGAACTGCATCGCCAGTACCGCGAACGTCACGCCGACGATGAGCTGCCCGCCGAACTTGGCCCGGGCGCGCAGGCCGAGGCTGCGCTGGCGCCGCAGCTTGATCAGGTCGTCGACGAAGCCGACCAGGCCGAGGCCGACCATCAGGAACAGCAACAGCAGGCCGGAGGCGTTCGGTCCGCCACCGCCGCGAATAGCGATGACAACGTGCGCGACCGCGTAGCCGAGCACCGTCGATCCGATGATCGCGACGCCGCCCATGGTCGGCGTGCCGCGCTTGATCAGGTGGGTCTGCGGGCCGTCGGTGCGGATCTCCTGGCCGAAGCCGCGTCGCCGGAAGTACGCGACCACCATCGGCGTGCACAGGATGGAGGTCATCAAGGAGACGACAGCAGCGAGCAGGATCGTCTTCACGCGGCGGTGCCTCCCGTCCTGTCGTTGTCAGCATTCGGCTCGCTGGGCGCGGAGGAATCGTCCGCGATGGCAAGCGCCACTCGCTCTAGGCTCGCCGACCGCGAAGCCTTGACGAGAACCACATCGCCCGGTCGTAACTCGTTGCGCAGCACCGCGATCGCACCCTCGGCGTCGGGTACCCAGCTCGCTGAGCCGTCCCCAAAGCCTTCCAGAGCCGCACCGTGCTGGATGGGGCGGGCCTGCTCCCCCACCGCGACGACCCGTGATAGGCCCGTGCGCACCGCCAACCGGCCCAGTTCCTCGTGCGCGCCCGGCCCGTCGGACCCGAGTTCGGCCATCGGGCCGAGCACCGCGAAGGAACGCCCACCGTGCGCGGCGCGCGGGCCGGCGATCGACGCCAGCGCCGCGAGCGCGGCCCGCATCGATTCGGGGTTCGCGTTGTATGCGTCGTTGATCACCAGAACGCCGTCGGCCCGCTCGACCAGCTCCATTCGCCAGCGCGACGCCGGTACGACCTCGTCCAAAGCGGCGGCCACGTCGGCCAGGGCCATGCCGCATTCGAGCGCGACCGCCGCCGCGGCGAGCGCGTTGCCCACGTGATGCGCGCCGACGAGTTGGAGCCGGACCGGCGCGCTGCGGCCCCCAGCGTGCAGGACGAAGCCGGGCCGCCCGAGGTCATCGAGGGTGACGTTGTCGGCGCGCACGTCGGCGCCCGCGCCGGTCCCGACCGCGACCACCCGCGCGGCGGTGCGGGCCGCCATCGCCAGCACCAGCGGATCGTCGGCGTTGAGCACCGCGACTCCCCCGGCCTGCGCGGCGGGCAGCGCCTCGACCAATTCCCCCTTGGCCGCCGCAATCGCCTCGCGGCTGCCGAACTCACCCAGGTGCGCGGTGCCGACGTTGAGCACGACGCCGATGCGCGGCGGCGCGATCGCCGCGAGGAAGGCGATGTGGCCCAGGCCGCGAGCGCTCGTCTCGAGGACGAGGAACCGTGTTTCGGCGTCGGCGAGCAACACCGTGTAGGGGTGGCCGAGTTCGTTGTTGAACGAGCCCGGCGGCGCGACGGTCGGGCCGAGGCGCCTGAGCAGGTGAGCGAGCACGTCCTTGGTCGACGTCTTGCCCGACGATCCGGTGACGGCGACAACCGTGGTGTCGGTCAGCCGGCGCGCAACGGCACCGGCCAAGCCCGCCAGCGCCGCGAATCCGTCAGCCACCTCGATGCGCGGCCCGTCGACGGGTCGGGTGACGAGGGCGGCCACCGCGCCCTGCTCGATGGCGGCGCCGACGTAGTCGTGGCCGTCGACGTGTTCGCCGGGGAAGGCCAAGAACAGACCGCCGGCAGCCACCTTGCGGGAGTCGAATTCCACGGACCCGGTGACGAGCGTGCCCGGATCGGCGTCATGGAGCCGGCCCTCGACGATCGTGGCGATCTCACCCAACGTCATTGCAATCATGACGAGCGCCGTCGCAGGGCGTCGCGCAGGACGTCGCGGTCGTCGAAGGGGTGGATGACGCCCGCGACCTCCTGACCAGGCTCGTGGCCCTTGCCGGCCACCAAGATCGTGTCGCCCTCAGTCGCGCGGGCCACGGCGGCCGCGATAGCCGAGGCCCGATCGCCTACTTCGAGCAGTTCGCCGCGCTCGGATGCCGCCACGGCCAGAGCACCGTCGAGCATCGCCTGGCGGATCAGTGCCGGATCCTCGGAGCGGGGGTTGTCGTCGGTGACGATGAGCAGGTCGGCGTTGCGGGTCGCGATCTCGCCCATCAGCGCACGCTTGCCCCGATCACGATCACCGCCGCAGCCGAGGACGATGATCAGCCGGCCGCGGGTCAGCGGCCGCAGGGTGCGCAGCGCGCCCTCGACGGCGGCCGGCTTGTGGCTGTAGTCGACGATCGCGAGGTAGGGCTGACCTGCGTCGATGCGCTCCATCCGGCCCGGGACCGAGGCGACCGCGATGGCCGGTGCCGCGGTCTCCGGAGAGACACCGACTTGGGCGAGAATCGCCAATGCCAGCAGGGCGTTCGCGACGTTATAGCCACCGGGCAGCGAGCAGCCGGTCTCGATGTCGGTATCGGGTCCCAGCACCCGGAACGTGGTGCCGCCGCTGGCGGTGACCGCAATATCGTGGGCCTGCCACGTCGCCGACCGGTCACCGGTCGTGCTCACGGTGATCGCGTCCGGACCGGCGATCGACACCATCCGGCGGCCCCAGTCGTCGTCGGTCACGATCACCGCCGCCCGGGCCCGGCCGTCGAACAGCAGCGCCTTGGCGGCGAAGTACTCCGCCATGTCGGCGTGAAAATCCAGGTGGTCCTGGGAGAGGTTCGTGAACGCCGCCACGGCGAACTCGATGCCGTCGGCCCGGCCCATCGCCAGCGCGTGGCTGGACACCTCGGCCGCCACCGCGGCCGCGCCGAACTCGCGCATGACCGCGAGCAGGGCTTGGATGTCCGGCGCCTCCGGCGTCGTGAACCCCGTCTTGACGACCGCGTCTCCGATCAGCGTTGCGATCGTGCCGATGAGCCCGGACGGCCGGCCCGCCGCCTGCAATCCGGCCCGGACGAGGAACGTCGTGGTGGTCTTGCCGCTCGTTCCGGTCACGCCGAGTACGGGCAGGTAGCGGCTCGGCCGGCCATAGACCTCAGCCGCGACCGGGCCTAGTGCCACCCGGACGCCGTCGACGAGCAGCACCGGCAGCCCATCGGGGACGGCTGCTCGGCCGGCCGCGTCGGTGAGCACAGCGAGCGCGCCGGCCGCGGCGGCGTCGACGGCGAAGCGCGCGCCGTGGGCTGTCTGACCGGGCACGCCCGCGAACAGGTCGCCGGGGCGGACCTGGCCGCTGCTGGCAGTGACCCCGCTGACCAGGATGTCGTTACCGATGACCGTGCCGCCGCACAGCGCGGCCAACTGGCTCAACGCGACGGGCGTCACGTGCTTCGGCCGGGGCAGCGCGACAAGCGGAATCGCAGCGAAAGGCACGTCAGCAGACGGTACTTGGTGCCGAGCGCCGGGTGACCGCATCGCACACCATCAGCGGCACGTGCTTGGACAGCGACCCGGTCGGCGCGATGTGGGCGTGCTGCAACTCATAGCTCGCGATCTCCTTGAACACCGGTGCTGCGACGTCGCCGCCCTCGAGCCCGTGCGCCGGGTTGTCGACCATGATCGCCACGACGAACTGCGGGTCGTCGGCGGGCACCATGCCCGCGAAGGTGTCCCAGTTCATCGAGCCCGAGTACGCGCCGCCGTTGGCCGGGTCGGGCTGTTGTGCGGTGCCCGTCTTGCCGGCGATTCGGTAACCGGGTATCGATGCCTTGACGCCCGTACCACCGGGCAGCGTCACCGACTCGAGCATGGTGCGCACCGTGCGGGCGGTCTTCGGCGTGATGACCGTGATGCCACCCGGCTGCCGGGTCGCGGTCACCGACCCGTCAGGCGTGGTGACCGACTGCACGATCCGCGGCGGGATGCGCACGCCGTCGTTGGCGATCGTCTGATAGATCGACGCGAGCTGGAGCACGGTCATGCTCTCGCCCTGCCCGAACGGCAGGTTGGCGAATGTCGACGCCGACCACGTGTCCATCGGGGGCAGGTACCCGCTGCTCTCGCCCGGCAGCTCTATCCCGGTCTTCTGGCCGACGCCGAACCGCTTCTCGACGGCGTTCCACCGGTTCGGGCCCAGCTGCTGCGCGATCTTCAGCGTGCCGACGTTGGACGACTGGGCCAGCACGCCGGTCGCGGTGAACCGTTGCGTCGGGTGCCACCACGCATCGCTGACCGTCACGCCACCCAGGTCGATGCTGTTCGGCACCGTCACGACGGTCTTCGGCGTGATCACGCCCGCCTCCAGGGCCGCGGAGAACGTCAGCGCCTTCTGCACCGACCCTGGCTCGAAGGCCGACATCACCGGCGGGTTCATCGGCGCGTTCGGGTTGATCGTGTTGGGGTCGGCCGCGTTGAACGTCCCGGACGCGGCGAGGGTGAGCACCTGACCTGTCCGCGCGTCCATGATGGCCATCTCGGCGTTGCGGGCGCCGGACGCGACGACCGCCGCATCGAGGTAATGCTGCGCGATGTACTGCAGGTTCTGGTCGATGGTGAGCTTGACCGTGCCGCCGTTGAGCGGAGGGTTGCGGGTCGTGCGACTGCTCGGGTTGACGTTGCCGAGGTTGTCGACCGCGTAGGTCAGGCTGCCGTCCGTTCCGGCCAGCACCTTGTTGTACTTGTCCTCGATCCCGGCCGCACCCGTGCCGTCGGAGTGCACGGTGCCGATGATGTTGGCCGCGGTCGTCTGGCCGGGGTACTGCCGCTGCGTGGTGGCTTGGGTGTAGATGCCCTCAAGGCCCAGGCTTTCCACGCGCTGGGCCAGGACGGGTGACAGCGCCTGGGCGAGTACGGCGTACTGGCCCGGCTTGGCCAGCACCTTGACGACCTGCTCGTGCTGCATGCCGAGCAGCGGCGCGAGCCGCGCCGCGTACGCGTCACGGGCAGCGGCTGGGATCTGCTTGGGGTCGACGGTGATGTCCTGAGCACTCGAGGTGTAGGCCAACGGCGTCCCATTGCGGTCAAGGATCTGCCCGCGCATCGCGTGCAGCGTCACCGTGTCGACGCGCTGCGCGGTGGCCGCGCTCGCGTAGTTGCCCTGGTCGAGTCCCTGCAGTTGGATGAGCCGGCCGCCGATGACGAGCAGCAGGGTGCACACGGCGGCAAAGCCATAGCGCAGCCGCGGGTGCAGCGTGCCGAGCCGCAGTGCACGTTTCTTGCGGCGCCGGGCCGCGGCAGTGCGTACCGCGGCGCGCTTGGGCGCGCTGCGCTGAGGTGCCCGCGGCTTGGGCTTGGGTACTGGGCGCTGTTGCGCCGGCCGCTTGGCCGCAGGCCGCTGTGGTGCGCCGCGCTGGGGTGCGGGCCGTCGGGTGGCGTCACCCTGGGGTGCAGGACGCTGAGGAGCGGCCCGCCGTGGCTCGGCAGGCGGCCCGAAGCGGCGCGGTGGGGGTCCACCGGCTCTGCTCGCCGGGCTCGCGGCCCGCCTCGGCGTGCCCGGGTGCTCTGGACCTCGGCGTCGCTCGGTCATCGAGTGCCTCCGAGCGTCGTGGTCGGCGTGGGGGTAGGAGTCGGCTGCTTCGGCTTAGGCTTTGCCGTCGTCTTCGCCGTCGGCTTGGTCTTGGTCTTGGTCTTGGTCGGAGTCGCCGTTTTGGTCGGCGTCGGCTTGCGCACAACCGGCGGGAGCGGCGGCGGCACCGAGGTCGCAGGTGCCGGGCTACCGAGCAGGACGACCTTGCCGTCCGCGCCGATCTTGAGGAACGCCGGTGCCCCAGCCGGGACCATGCCGAGCGCGGTGGCCGCCCGGCCGAGCGAACCCGGCGCGGCGCTGGCGGCGACCTGGTTGCGCACCTGCTCGAGTCGACCAGCCACATCGGAGTCCTTGCCGGCGATCTGGTGGCGGGCCAGTTCGTTCGCCGCGGAGGCTGTGTTGAGGGCAAGCAGGGCGCACATGCCGCCCACGATCAGGCCGCCGACGAGTAGCGCGAACGGCACTCTGGGCGCGTGCTTGGGCTGGTAGCCCGACCCGGCGCCGCGGCGAGCGCCGTGGCGGGCAGCTGAATCCGGTGTACGCGGGCGAGTGCTCGTCATGCCGACTCCCGGATCCGTTCGGCGGCACGCAGCCGCGCCGACGCAGCTCGCGGATTGGCTTCGATCTCGGCATCGGAGGCGGGCTCGCCACTGCGGCCGATCAGCCGCAGCTGTGGCCCCCGTTCGGCCAGGGCCACCGGCAGGCCGGGCGGCGTGGTGTCCTTCGCGAGCGCGGCCAGGCTCTGCTTGACGATCCGGTCCTCGAGCGAGTGATAGGACAGCACGACGATGCGCCCGCCCACCCGCAACGCGGCCAGTGCGTCCGGCATCGCGGTGCGCAGTGAGTCCAGCTCGCCGTTGACCTCGATGCGCAGCGCCTGGAAGGTGCGCTTGGCCGGATGCCCGCCGTGGCGCCTGGTGGCCGCCGGGATGGCGTTGCGGACCAGCTCGGCCAGCTCGGCGGTCGAGTTCAGCGGCGCCAGGCGCCGGGCCCGGTCGATGGCCTGAGCCACCCGGAGGGCGAAGCGTTCCTCGCCGTACTCGCGCAGCACTCGCGCGAGCCGCGGCACCGGATAGGTGTTGACGACGTCAGCGGCGGTGACCTCGCCGCCTGGGTCCATGCGCATGTCCAGCGGCGCGTCCTTGGCGTAGGCAAATCCCCTCTCGGCGAGGTCGAGCTGCATCGAGGACACCCCGAGGTCGAACAGGATGCCGTCGACCCCGGGCAGCCCGAGCCGATCGAGCACCTCGGGCATCTCGTCGTAGACCGCATGCACCAAATGGGTGCGCGGGGCGAAGCGGGCGAGGCGTTCCCCGCTGCGTTCCAGCGCGATGGGGTCTCGGTCCAGTCCAACCAGCGTCAGCTGCGGGTGCGCCGCGAGGAGTGCCTCGGCGTGCCCGCCCAGCCCGAGCGTGGCGTCGACAACCACAGCGGGCCGGTCGGCCAGCGCCGGCGCCAGCACCGCGAGCACCCGGTCGAGCAGCACCGGCACATGGACAGCCGTCGCCGCGCTGGGTGGCGGCTCGTCACGTGCGTCCATCGCAGCTGTCCTTGTGTCGTGGTGGTCGAGGCGTCGCGGGTGGCTGGGGATGGGGTGGGGAACTGTGGGGAGGACGCTCGAACTGGTCCCCGCCCGTCCTGCCTGGCACCGGGGAAGTGCGCCAGGAGGTGGACGGGAGGAGGCCGGACCGAACGTCGGCCGGTTTAGAGAACGCCGGGCAACACCTCCTCCGCGATGTCGGCGAAGGCCTGCTCGGTGCCGTCGAGATAGGACTGCCAGGCCGCGGCGTCCCACACCTCGATGCGGGTGTTCGCGCCGATGACAGCGCAGTCCTTGGTGAGCCCCGCGTAGACCCGCAGCGGCGCGGGGACGGTAATGCGGCCCTGGCCGTCAGGCGTCTCGTGCGACGCGCTCGCGAACAGCACGCGGCCGTAGTCGCGCACCCTCCGGTCGGTGACCGGCGCGTTGCGCAGCGACTCGGTGAACCGCTCGAACTCGGCGACGCCGAAGATGAACAGGCAGCGGTCCTGGCCCTTGCAGATCACCAGGCCGCCCTCCAGTTCCGCTCGAAATCGCGCTGGGAGAGCCAGCCGACCCTTGTCGTCCAACCGTGGGGTGTGGGTGCCGAGGAACATGAGCACCACCCCTCCGAATGGACCAGGTCAGGGACACTCCCCCACTGCGCCCCACCGTACCCCACTTACTCCCACCGTCAACGATGTTTGGCCCGCCTGTCGCCCAGCAATCACCCACCGTGCCTCCACGTTCCGGTTGAAACCGGGTCGATACCCACCCGGGCGTTGCGTCGGCAATACTCGACGCTGACGAAGCACCACGCGGGCAACGGCGCCCGGACCCCGAAGGTGAGGACCGCACTGGTGGACGACCTCGATCGCGACCCGCGGGTGGCGGGCACCCACGCCGCCCCGGCACTAGGCAAGCCCGCACTATCAGATTCGGTGCGTGCGGCCGGCGCGCGTATCGCCGCGAACATCGAGCAAGTGATCGAGGGCAAGCGCAACGCCGTGCGTCTCGGACTCACCGTCCTGCTCGCCGAAGGGCACCTGCTCATCGAAGACGTGCCCGGGGTCGGCAAGACGAAATACGCCAAAGCCCTGGCCCGCTCGATCGACTGCTCAGTGCGCCGCGTCCAGTTCACGCCGGACCTGCTCCCCAGCGACATCACCGGCGTCAGCGTCTACAACGCCGAGGAGCGTGACTTCGAGTTCAAGCCGGGACCCGTCTTCGCGAACATCGTCGTTGGGGACGAGATCAACCGTGCCTCGCCCAAGACGCAGGCCGCGCTGCTGGAGTGCATGGAGGAGCGTCAGGTCACCGTCGACGGCGTGACGAATTTCCTCGAGGCGCCGTTCATGGTCCTGGCCACCCAGAACCCGATCGACATGGAGGGCACCTACCCGCTGCCCGAAGCACAGCGCGACCGGTTCACCGCCCGCATCTCGATGGGCTACCCCGACCGCAATTCAGAGATCGCGATGCTCAACGAGCACGCCTCACTCGATCCCCTGGACTCGCTGCGTCCGGTATCGGACGCGACCGAAGTGCGTGCCCTGATCGCGGCCGTGCGCCGGGTGCACGTCTCGGAGGCCATCAAGGCCTACGCGGTTGATCTGGCCGAGTCGACCAGGCGCGCAGCCGAGATCCGGCTGGGCGCATCTCCGCGGGCGACGCTGCAGTTGCTGCGCTCCGCGAAGGCCTGGGCCGCGTTGGACGGACGCGAGTACGTCATCCCCGATGATCTGCAGTTCCTGCTCATCCCGGTCTTCGCGCATCGTCTGCTGCTCACCACCGACGCCCACATCGGTGGACGGACGGCCGAAGACATCCTCGGCCGACTCGCGCAGTCGACACCTATCCCGGTCGATGAGAGCGCCTCTGTTCACGGAATGCGCTGAACGATGGGGGGCTTCCGGGCTGGCTTCACGACGCGCGCGAGTTGCCTGATCGCCGCGGGCGCCACGGCCTTGCTCTGCGGGATTCTGCTCGGCGAGGTCGACCTGGTCCGCGCCGGCGTCCTTGCGCTTGCAGTGCCGCTGGCCGCCGCGTTCGTGGTGTTCCGCTCGCGGGTGCGAATCGCCAACCGGCGTAGCGCCGACCCGGCCCGCGCCAGCGCCGGCGACGCCGTGGCCATCCACCTGGCCGTCACCAACCGATCGGTGCTGCGCACCGGTTCGCTCATGCTCGAGGATCAACTTCCCCCGCAACTCACCGGCCGGGCCCGCTTCGTCGTGCCCGGGTTGGGCGGCCGCGAGACTCGCACCGTCTCGTATCGGATGCCCGGCCTGCCCCGCGGCCGTTACCGCGCCGGGCCGTTGCGGATCCGGCTCACCGATCCGTTCCGGATGATCGACGTCACGCGATCCTTCACCGCGACAACGGAATTCGTGGTCACGCCGATCGTCGACCCACTGCCCGCGGTCGAGCCGCCGCGCTCCTACGACATCGGCGACAACGCCGGCAGCCACTCGATCGGCGCGCATGGCGCGGATGACGCGTCGACCCGCGAGTACCGCACCGGCGACGATCTGCGCAAGATCCACTGGCGTTCCTCCGCCCGCACCGGCGCGCTGATGGTGCGCCAGGAGGAGCGGCCGTGGCAGGGCCAGACCACGCTGCTGCTCGACACCCGCGCCGCGGGTCATGTCGTGGGGCCGGTACCCAAGTCCGCCGACGGGCCCGCCGACCCGCGGCGCACCAGCAGCCTCGAATGGGCCATCAGCGCGGCGGCCAGCATCGGGACGCACCTGATGATCGCCGGCCGCGACGTCGGTCTGATCGACGATCTGGCCGCCCCCAACAGGGTGCATCTGGGCACCCCCGGGCGGCTGGGTGACCGCCTCGCCATGGTGCGCGCCGCCCAGTTGGGCGACCTGTCCTCCGTAGCGGGTCTGGCCAGATCGGCGGCCCGCGACTCGGCACTCGTCGCGGTACTCGGCCTGCTCGACTCGACCAGCCTGCGGGTGCTCGCCGACGCGCACCCACGCGGCGCCGCGATCCCGGCGTTCGCCCTGCTCCTCGACACCCAGACCTGGCTGACTCCACCGGTCGAAGGGGTGGCGGCTGGTTCCATCAGCGCCCCGTGCGACACCGCGGCACGCGTGCTGCGCGCAGCGGGCTGGAGCGTGGTCGTGGTCGCGTGCGGTGAGACCACACCAGCCGCGTGGCAGAACCTGTTGCGTGCAGGCAAGGGTGGTGCGGCCCCGCGGGCTGCCGCGCAACCCCAGCGTCCGGTGGGAATCGTCCGATGAGCACCCAGACGGCGGCCAGGCCAACGTCGGCTGACGCCTACAGCAGCACCCGGCGGACGCTGCGCGCCCTGCTCGCGAGCGCGCTTGGCGTACTGCCGCTGTGCGAGCTGTTCACCGACGTCCGCTGGCTGTTCGAGATCTGGCTGGCGATGCTGATCGCGGTCGCGCCCGCCGCGCTGCTGCGCCGATGGCGGCGCCCGAAGGTGCTGCACACGTGGCTCGGCCTGGCCCTCGTCGTCCTCTGGCTCACCGCGCACTATGTGCCGCAACACGCGTTGGGTGGGGTGCTGCCGACGTTCGCGACCTGGCACGACGTGAGCAAGTTGATGAGTTCCGTGCACGACACGACGAGTAACGGCGTCGCGCCGGTACACACCACGCTCGCGATCAAGTTCGTCCTCGCCGCCATGCTCGCCCTACTCGCCGCCCTCGTCGACCTCATCGCGGTCGTGGGGCGCCGCGGTGCCCTGGCCGGGGTTCCGTTGCTGGTCGTCTACACCGTGTCCGGAGCGGTGCCGCGCCACCCGGTCTCGTGGCTGCTGTTCCTCGGCGCCGCGGCCGGTTTCCTGCTCCTGCTGTCCATCGACGCCGAGGACGAGGTCCGCGGGTGGGGACGACTCATTCCGCGGGTCGGCGAATCCCGGCCTAACGCCGGCCTCGGGGTTTCCGGACCGCGTATCGCGGCGATCGCGTTGGTCGTGGCCGTCCTGCTGCCGCTGCTCGCGCCGTCGCGGCCGGCCAACCTGATCGCCGACGCGCTGCACAACGGGAAGGGCTCCGGAGGTGGCGAGGGCGGGGGCTTCGGCGCCAGCAGTGGGATCTCGCTCGACCCGTTCGATGCGCTCAAGGGCGACCTGCAGCGCACGAAGGCGGTCAAGCTGTTCACGGTCACGCTCGGCAACAAGCCGTCGGCGGCGCCGTTCTACCTGCGCGCGAACGTGCTGATGGGCTACAGCGACCGCGGCTGGTCAGCGTTCCGGCACGGCGGCACCGAGAACGTCGGCTCCACCCTGTTCGCCACCACACCGCCGGCGTCGACCCTCGACACCACCGTGGAGTTCACCGCCCGATTGCACATCCTCGGCCTCGCCGACAACCCGCCCGTCTTCGGGCGCCCGATCGGGGTCATCGGCGTCGACGGTGACGCCGAGTGGAGCCGCAACGACCAGCTGCTACTCGGGCCGAAGGTGCACAACGGCCAGGACATCACCGAACAGATTGCGCAGCCCGCTCCCAGCCGGGCCGACCTCGAGGCGGCGCCTGACGACGTCCCCACCGATGTCGCCGCGGCCCTGCAGGTGCCGCCGACCATGCCGAAATTCGTGACCGATCTGGTCAAGCGGATCACCGGGCAGCAGACCACTCCGTACGCGAAGGCGCGTGCGCTCAGCGACTACTTCACCAACACGGCCAGCGGGTTCACTTACAGCCTCACGACGAAGGCCGGCGATTCCGGCAGCGACCTCGTCGACTTCCTGACCAACAAGGCCGGCTTCTGCCAGCAGTACGCCGCCGCCATGGGAATCATGCTGCGGATGGCCGGGGTGCCGGCTCGCGTCGTCCTCGGCTACACCCACGCCGCAGCGGACGCGAGCGGCTCGTTCACGGTGACCACGAACGACGCCCACGCCTGGGTCGAGGCCTACTTCGCCGGCCTGGGTTGGATCCCGTTCGACCCCACTCCGCTGGCCGGTATCAACGGCGGGGCGCAGGCCAACCTGCCGTGGGCGCCGCACCCGCAGAACAACGCGTCGAACGATCCGGGCGTGCCCACCATCAGCACCTCGGCGCGCCCGTCGGGCGGGGCCACAGCCGCGACGTCACAGGCGGCGGGACCCAGTGCCGGGCGCTCCGGCGTCACGGGTGTCACCAGGATCGCCGCGTGGGTGCTCGGCCCACTGCTGGTCTTCGCCCTGCTGCTGCTCGTTCCTGCGGGCACCCGGTGGCGGCGACGCCGACACCGGCTCCGAGCCGCCGGGCAGGGCGACCCGGACCCGCTGTGGGCCGAGCTGTCCGACACTGCGGTCGACCTGGGTTACGTCTGGTCACCCGCACGAAGTCCCCGGCAGGTCGCCGGGTGGCTCGGCCGCCAGGTTGACGCCCCCGCCGCGCAATCGCTGAGCACCCTGGCAACGGCGGTCGAGCTCGCGCGCTACGCCCCGGGCCAGCCGGGAGCGACGACCTCACTTGTCGATGAGTTGCGCACCGTCGAGGCGCAACTGCGTTCCGAGCGCAGCCGGTCCGTACGGATCGGGGCGCGGCTGCTGCCCGCCTCTCTGGGTTGGCGACGCTTCCGGCTCGCCGTCCCGCGGCGCAAGCGGCACTGACAGCCCGCCGCTGATTGTTCCCGGGCCGGCTTCGTGCCAGCCATGATGATCATGGCCCGCCGCGAGCGAGGCGGTGTCCCGGGGCCGGTGGGGCAGTTCCGGTGATCAGCTCTCGTCGAAGCGCCGACGCAGCCGGTCTTCCATGCGGGTGCGCAGGCCGGCTTGGCGGGCGGAGCGGCCGATTGGGGGCATGCCCTCGCTCGATCCGCTCGGATGACTGCGCAGCGACTGCCCGGCCCAACCGCAGGCGCCGACGACCAGCACGAATCCGACGACGCTCAGCACGATGATGTTGGTGAGCAGTCCGACGAGGACGAGCCCCAGCCCGATGAGCACGCCGAAGATACAGAGCAGGATCGATCGGCGGGTGCGCGACCGGGAACGGGCCGATCGCACAGCAGAGGCGAACTTGGGATCCTCTGCGTACAACGCCTGTTCGATCTGGTCGAGCAACCTCTGCTCATGCTCGGAGAGCGGCACCATGCCCTCCTTCATTGGCCGGGGCGACGAGTTCGTCGCCGCCTCGTACGGATCGCAGAATTGTCGACAGTCTGCCCGGCCGCCGTGCGGCGTCGAACATGCTGTCTTCTCCGAGCATACGAGCCGTTTCGCCGTACCGAAAGTTACGGCAGCATTCATTATTGCGAGTTGACACGCCGGGGTGGGTCAATCGCCCGTCGCGCGATCGTTTTGTCCCGTTGTCGGGAGCGCTGTCGGGAGCGCTGTCGGGAGCAGGGTGCCGTAGCCCATCGCCGCGGTCCCGAACCTGGCTCGCGCCGCGTCGATCACCTGGTCGGCGGCGGGGCGTGAGCTGCCGGGGTCCTCGGCACCGAGCGTGTCGAGGGTGAGCTGTTCGGGTGCCTCGCCTGCGACCCGGAAGTTCTCACACTTCACGCCGGCCAGCCTGATCCGCGGCTGGTCCAGGCCGAGACCGGCGTAGAGCTCGGTCGCCGTCTCGTAGATCGTCGACGTGGAGTCCGTCCAGCCGGGCAGGGTGCGGACCCGGGTGATCGTGCGGAAGTCGGCGAAGCGGATCTTGATGCCGATGGTGCGGGCGACCCAGCCGCGCTCGCGGACCCGTCGAGCGACCTCTTCGGCGAGACGGAGCAACTCGCGCCGCACGTCTGCCTCGGTGGTGAGATCGACGGGGTTCGTGTGGTCGGCGCTGATCGACTTCTCCACCTCGCCCGGCTGGACGGTGCGCGGGTCGAGGCCGTGGGCGAGTGCGTGCAGCTGCTCGGCGCCGGCCACCCCCACCGCTCGGCGCAGGGTGTCGAGCGGCGTATCGGCCAGGTCGGCGACCGTGCGGATGCCGAGGCGGTGCAGCAGTTCGGCGGTGCGGGCGCCGACCCCCCACAGCACCGTGACCGGCAGCGGATTCAGGAAGTTCAGCACCTCGGCGGCCGGGATCACGAGCATGCCGTCGGGTTTGCAACGGGCCGACGCGAGCTTGGCCACAAACTTGGTGGGCGCGACTCCGACCGAGCAGGTAAGGGCGAGTTCTTCGCTCACCCGGGCGCGGATCCCGGCTGCGATCGCAGCGGGGCGCCCATGCAGCCGCACGGCGCCCGCGACGTCGAGGAACGCCTCGTCGAGCGACAGTGGCTCAACGAGCGGGGTCACGTCACGCAGGATCGCCATCACCGCAGCCGAGGCCGCGGAGTAGGCCGCACGGTCCGGCGGCAGCACGATCAGCCGAGGGCACAGCCGCAGCGCCTGGCCCATCGACATCGCGCTGCGAATGCCGTAGCGGCGCGCCTCGTACGAGGCGGCCGCGACAACTCCGCGCAGGCTGCCGCCGACGACGACGGGCTTGCCGCGCAGTTCGGGACGCCGCCGGATCTCGACGCTGGCGTAGAACGCGTCCATGTCGACGTGCAGCAGCGTGCAGCCTGCGTCGTCCCCGTCGAAGTCCCCGGCCGAGCGAGGGATGTCTGCGCTGCGCCCCATCGCGGTCCTCAGGGGCGGCGCGCCAGGATGTGCACCCGGCTCGCAATGTCGCAGAACGGCTCGCGGGCCGACGTCTCGGCTTCGAGGTCGGCGAGCGCCTCGAGGGCACCCGGTGCGTCGAGGGCTGACCCTGGGACGAGCTCGGCGAATACGCCAATGCCATGGACCTTTTCGATAAGCAGGCCCGCCGATCGGCACAGCGCCTGCACGGCGGGCGGCCCGGGGCGGCTGAAGTCGGCGTCGAGCCCGCGCAGTTCGCGCAGGGCCGCGGCGACGTCGCCGGCCAATGCCCGGGCGAGCACGCCCGCGACCGGGTTGCTCACCAGCACGCTGAGCAGACCGCCCGAGCGCACCGTTGCCGCGATCGCCTCGAACGCCGGCGCGACCTGGTCGACGGCCTCGAGGATGCCGTGCGCCAGGACAAGGTCGAACGACCCGGCCGGCACCGCGTCGGCGAGTGACTCGACGTCGGCCTGCACGGGCTGGACTCGCTCGGCGACGCCCGCTTCGTCGGCGCGGCGACGCAGGGTGGCCAGCGCATCGACGCTCACGTCGACCACGGTGACCTGGGCACCGGCCTCAGCCAGCGGAACCGCGAAACTGCCACTGCCGCCACCGCAATCGAGCACCGAGGCAGGCCGATCGGTCGGAGTTACCGACGCAAGAGCGTCGGCCAGCAGTTGCCAGACGAGGCGTTGCCGACCCGAGGTCGTTCGGTCGACGCGGGTCTCTTTCTGCACGCCCCGAACAGTAGTGCTGACCGCGGACAACTGCCCGCAGGTCTGGCTCGGCTCGCTCAGCTGGCCAGCGGAACGGCGAGCAGGCCGAGGGATCCCTCGACCAACATCAGGAACTCACCGGCCGCGCGCAGTTGGTCGTCGGCGTCGCGGGTGGTCACCGCACTCACCGCGCCGGCTTCCACCGCGGCCCGGGCCGCCGCACCCGCCGCGAAGTAGCCGGCCCATTCGCTGAATTCCGGGGCGACGGATTCGACGAGGACCCAGGCGCTCACCAGCCGTCGGCGGGCTGACGCCGGCCGGCCGCGCTCAGCGAAGACGACCGCGGCGGTGCGCAAAGCAGCCAGGTGGGCGAGGCGGAACCGGTCAGCGGCCGAATCGGCCGCCGCGGCCTCGGCCAGGACCGAGCGCGCTTGGGCGAGCAGGCCGCGGGCCGACCCGGAGAGTCCGGGGCGCGGGCCGCGCAGTGCGGGTGCAGGTCGTCCAGCCATCGGGGAAACCTCTCTGTTCGAACGTCTGTTCGAAGACTACTCGGCCTGGCGGTTTCGTGCAACTGTTCGATAAATTGACGGTCAGGCCGGGGCGGGCGGGCCGAGGATGTCGACCACGTCGCCGATGACGATCACAGCCGGGGCGCCGATACCGGCGCTCGCGACGGCCGCGGCCAATTCCCCCAACGGTGCGCGCACGACCTGCTGGCCGTCGAGCGTCGCGCGGTGCACCACAGCGGATGGCGTACTTGCGGGACGTCCGTGTGCGATGAGTTCGCCCGCGATCAGGCCGAGTCGATCCATCGCCATCAGCAGGACCAGGGTGCCGGCGCCGGCCGCGAGGCCGGGCCAGTCGATTCCCGAGTCGGCGGGCCGGCCCGGGTCCAGGTGCCCGGACACGACGGTGAAGTCGGCGGACACGCCACGATGTGTCAGTGGGATGCCGGCGGCGGCCGGGCCGGCGAGTGCCGAACTGATGCCGGGGACGACCGTCACGGAAACGCCGGCCGCGACACAGGCAAGGTATTCCTCGCCGCCGCGACCGAAAACGAACGGGTCACCGCCCTTGAGCCGCACCACCCGTTTGCCGGCAAGGGCCCGATCGATCAGTACCGCGTTGATCTCGTCTTGGCTGAGATTCTGCCGATGGGCCGACTTGCCGCAGTCGATCACCTCGACCGAGTCGGGCAGGTCATCGAGCAACGCGCGCGGGGCAAGCCGGTCGACGACGACGACGTCCGCCGACGCCACCAGGCGACGCCCGCGCACCGTGATCAGTTCCGGGTCGCCCGGCCCGCCTCCGACGAGCGCCACCGAGCCACCCCGCACCGCCGGCCGGGCCGGCCGCGACGGCAAGTCCCCCAGGTCGAGCGCGACCGAGATCGCGTCGCGCAGCGCCGTCGCCCGCACCGGGTCGTCGCCGCCGTTGATCGCGACGATCAGCCCGTCGCGCCGCAGCACCGCCGGAACCCGGGCGGTGCCGCCGGTCGCCGCATCGGCGCGCACGCAGAAGATGCGCCGCTGCGCCGCGGCCGCCGCAACGCCTGCGTTCACCGCCGGGTCGTCGGTGCACGCGACGGCCAGCCACACCCCGTCGAGATCGTCGTCCGTGAACGTCCTGCGCTCGCAGGCGATGTCGAGCGCGTCCAACTCAGCTGCGATGTCCAGCGCGACAACAAGCACCTCCGCGCCCGCCTCATGCAACGCCCGCACCCGCCGGGTGGCCACCGAACCGCCGCCGACCACGAGCACCCGTCGTCCGGTCAGATCGAGCAGCAGCGGAAACCCGGTCACCGCGCCAGTCTGCCCGTCCGGTCATCGAGTGGTCACTCGCGAGAAGTGACTTCGACCCGGAAGTTCGCATCCACGCGGCACTCATGGGACCCTGAACACATGCAACGACGGGCACGGATCGCGCTGACCGCGCGTCGCCATGTCGACTTGCAGCGCGTCACCGCCGCCGCGTGTCGACTGTCGACCTGACCCGCGCCGCGCCTGCGGCTTCGGGTTCGACACCCCGTACCGACGCCGGAAGGAATCGCGCCATGCCTGCGCGCAAGGGACAGGGCCAGTGGGCCCTCGGATATCGCGAGCCGCTCAACGTGAACGAGCGCGCCAAACGCGACAGCGACGGCCTGGCAGTACGCCAGCGCATCATCGACATCTACCAACACACCGGCTTCGCCGGCATCGACCCGATCGACCTACGTAACCGGTTCCGCTGGTTCGGTCTCTACACGCAGCGCCGGCAGGGCATCCCCGGCGGCCAGACCGCGACCCTGGAACCCGAAGAGCTCGAGGACGAGTTCTTCATGCTGCGGATCCGCATCGACGGCGGCGCGCTCACCAGCGAGCAGTTGCGCGCCGTCGCGGACATCTCCACCACCTACGGCCGCGACGTCGCCGACATCACCGACCGCCAGAACGTCCAGCTGCACTGGATCCGGGTCGAGGACGTCCCCGCGATCTGGGACAAGCTCGAGGCCGTCGGCTTGTCGACCACCGAGGCGTGCGGCGACACGCCGCGGGTCATGCTCGGCTGTCCACTCGAAGGGGTTGCGGAGAACTCGGTCCTGGACGCGAGCGCAGCGCTGCACCAGACCGTCGAGCGGCACATCGGCGACCCCGCGTTCTCCAACCTGCCGCGCAAGTTCAAGACCTCGATCTCGGGCTGCGCCAACCACTGCACGAACCACGAGATCAACGACGTGTCCTTCGTGGGCGTCATCGGACCCGACGGCAGCCCTGGCTTCGACCTGTGGGTGGGCGGCGGTTTGTCGACCAACCCCATGTTCGCGCAGCGCCTGGGCGTCTTCGTCCGACCGGACGAGGTCACCGAGGTCTGGGCCGGCGTCACCTCGGTCTTCCGTGACTACGGCTACCGCCGCCAGCGCAACCACGCGCGGCTGAAGTTCCTGATGGCCGACTGGGGCCCGGCCAAGTACCGCGAAGTGCTCGAGAAGGAACACCTCGGGCGCGCGCTGCCCGACGGGCCGCCGCCACCGGAGTCGCCCGCGCACCGCGACCACACCGGAGTCGCCCCGCAGCAGGACGGACTGCTGGCCGTGGGTGCCACGACCAAGTCCGGCCGCACCTCGGGCACCGCCCTGCACGAACTCGCCGCGTTGGCCGAACTGCATGGCCAGGGGCGGGTGCGCCTCACCGCCCAGCAGGGTCTGGTCGTGCTGGACGTGCCGCACGCCGCGAGCGAGACCCTGATCGAAGAGCTCGCGTTGATCGGGCTGACCGTGCGGCCGTCTGCGTTCCATCGCGGGACGATCGCGTGCACCGGCATCGAGTTCTGCAAGCTCGCACTCGTCGAGACGAAGGGTCGCGCCGAGACGATCCGGCTGGAGATGGAGAAGCGGCTGCCCGACTTCGACACTCCGATCACGATCAACGTCAACGGCTGCCCGAACTCGTGTGCCCGGTTCCAGGTGGCCGACATCGGCTTCAAGGGCATGGTGCAGAAGGGCGCCGACGGCGACATCGAGTCGTTCCAGGTGCACCTCGGCGGCCAGATGGGCACCGAGGCCGCGTTCGGGCTCAAGTTCAAGGGTCTTCGGGTCAGCGCAGAGGAGGCCCCGGAGTATGCGGAGCGGGTTTTGCGCGGATATCTGCAGCGACGGGAAGACGGCGAGGCGTTCGCGGCTTATGTAAGCCGAGCGGAGGAAGCATGGTTGCTGTAGCTGCACGTGAAGAACTGCGTTCACTCGCCGAGCACGCGGGTGACGAACTCGCAGGCGCCTCGGCCCTCGAGGTCCTCACCTGGGCCGACGAGCACTTCGGCTCCGGCTGGTGCGTGACCTCCTCGATGGCCGACGCAGTCGTGCCACACCTCGCCTCGCGCGTGCGTCCCGGAGTGGACGTGCTCTTCCTCGACACCGGCTACCACTTCGCAGAGACGATCGGCACCCGTGACGCGGTCGCGGCCACCATGCCCGTCACGCTGCGGACGCTGACCCCCAAGCGAACGGTGGCCGAGCAGGACGAGAGCTTCGGGTCCCGGCTGTACGAGCGCAACCCCGACCAGTGCTGCGCGCTGCGCAAGGTCATGCCGATGCGGGCTGGACTGGCTTCCTACGTCGCCTGGGCCTCCGGGCTGCGGCGTGACGAGGCCGAGTCCCGCGCCGATGCGAAGGTTGTCGAGTGGGACGCGCGGCGCTCCATGGTGAAGCTGAACCCCATCGCCGGCTGGACCCAGGACGACGTCGACACCTACATCGCCGACAACGGCGTGCTCGTCAACCCGTTGCTGTTCGATGGCTACGGCTCGGTGGGCTGCGCACCCTGCACTCGGCGCATCAAGCCGGGCGAGGACGCCCGCGCCGGGCGTTGGGCGGGAACCGCGAAGAACGAGTGCGGCCTGCACTGAGCTCATCCTCCCCCGCGCTGAGCTACAGCAGGGAGCCGATGAGCGCACCCGCACCGGCAACTCCCAGGAGCGTCCGGATGTCGTTCCAGATGGTCCACGTGATCTGGTAGTGGTCCCACACCCTGGCCCCTTCGGCACTCTGCGGATCGACGGCCGCCAGCGAGTCGTTGAGCGCGACGTTGATGGCCATCGTCACCACGAACACGCCGATGAAGAACAGCGCGCCGCCCACGAGACGCCAGATCGCACCGTGGTGGTGCCAGGTGAACGGCGCCGACACGGCCAACCCCAGGCTGGCGGCGCTGGACACGAGGAACGCCAGGAGGAACACCGGGTTGAGGATCGCGTCGTTGAACGCGTTCATCGACGTGATGGCCTGGGGTACGGGCAGCCGACGCAGGCCCGGCATGATGGCGACGGAGAAGGCGAACAGGACACCGGCGGTGAGTGCGCAGCCGAGTGCGCCGACGAACGCGCTGACAGACAGAATCTTCATGCAGAAGAGGTAACCAGCGGTCGCCGAGACGGGGAATGGTTCAGAGTCTCGTTTGCATGTCTGGACGTCTAGCCGTGACCGCACCGGTAAAGGCGGCGCATTCATGCGAGCGGCTCGGTAGCGTTCGGCGGATGCATCCCAACTGCCTGGCGGTGGACGCCATCCTCACCGAGGCCGGCGTGGTCGGCCGCGTCCAGATCCTGCCCGACGCCGCCCCGACCGCCGCCGCGGCCGCCGAACTCGTCGGCGTCGAGGTCGGCGCCATCGCCAATTCGCTCGTCTTCGCGACCGCCGAGGCGACACCGCTGCTCGTGCTCACCAGCGGCGCGCACCGCGTCGACACGGCCAAGGTGGCCGCCCTGGTGGGCACCGCGAAGCTGTCGCGGGCCACGCCCGAGTTCGTGTACGAGGCCACCGGACAGCGCATCGGCGGGGTGGCGCCCGTCGGCCATCCCCGACCGCTGCCCACGCTGGTCGACACCGCGCTGGCCGACTACCCGGAAGTGTGGGCAGCCGGCGGCGTACCGCACGCGGTCTTTCCCACCAATTACGCCGAACTGCTGCGCCTCACCGGTGGATCCCCGGCCGAGGTGGCGTCCGGAAGCGGGTGACGAACTCACGCTTCGCCCCGCTCCCCCGTTACGCGGTTGCCCCTGGGTAAGGCACCATCGACGCATGCGATCCGCGCAGCAGCCGGACATCCGCGATCCGCACATCCAGAGGTGGACCGGCGGACAGTTCGCCGCGCGCGTCGACGAGGCCATGGACATCTACGTCCTGGCGATGCGCTACCCCGACCACACCGGGACACAGCGGGCAGTCACGGCGCGACGGCACACCAAGAACGACGGGTTCGAGTGCCGGGCCGCGCTGGACGACGACGGCGTGCTCCTCGGCTTCGGCTACGGCTACACGACCAAGCCCGGCCAGTGGTGGCACGACCTGGTGCGCAAGGCGATGCCGCCCGAGGCGGCAGCGGACTGGCTCAACGAGGCGTTCGAGCTGTCCGAACTGCACGTCCTGCCCGAGCACCAGGGACGCGGCATCGGACGACGGCTGCTCACCTCGCTCGGAAACGAGATCGCGCATCGGTCCATGCTGCTCTCGACGCCGGACGCCGACACCAGGGCATTCGCGCTCTACCGCCGGTTCGGCTTCGTCGATCTGGCTCGCCACTACCTGTTCCCCGGCGACTCACGGCCGTTCGCGGTGCTGGGCGCGCGGTTGCCGCTGCACGACACATCGCTCGAGCGCGACTGACGGATCAGACACTGGCCGGTAGCGACACCTGGCCCATGACCTCACGCGTGGCCTTGGAGTAGTTCATCGTGATGAAGTGCAGGCCCGGCACTCCCTCGTCCAGCAGCCGCTGGGCGAGCGCGGTCGCCTCGGCGATACCGAGCGCACGCACCGCCTTGGGGTCGTCGGCCACCGCCTCGAACCGCTTGGCCAGCGCGGGGGGGAACGGCGCTCCGGACAGCTGCTCCGAGCGCTCAATGGTGCCGATCGTGGTGACGGCCATCAGCCCCGGGATGATGGGCACGTCGCAGCCTGCCGCCGCGACCCGGTCACGCAGCCGCAGGTAGTCGTCGCCGTCGAAGAACATCTGGGTGATGGCGTAGTCGGCGCCGGCCCGCAGTTTGGCGACGAGCATTTCGGTGTCGGACTCGATCGACGGCGACCGCGGGTGCTTGTACGGGAACGCCGCGACCCCGATGCAGAAGTCACCGTGCGACGCCAGCAGGCTGACCAGATCCGAGGCGTAGGCGACACCCTCCGGATGCCGTTGCCACTCGCCAGTGACGTCACCGGGCGGGTCGCCGCGCAGCGCCAGCATGTTGACGATCCCGGCGTCGGCGAAGCGCCCGACGATGGCGCGCAGTTCCGCGATCGAGTGGTTCACCGCGGTGAGGTGAGCCACCGGCAGCAGTGTGGTGTCGACGGCGATCTGCTCGGTCACCTTGATGGTGTTGTCGCGAGTCGACCCGCCGGCGCCGTAGGTCACCGATACGAATGACGGCTGCAGCGGCTCGAGTTCGCGGATCGTCTTCCAGATGCGGCGTTCGTCCTCGGGAGTCTTCGGCGGCATGAACTCGAACGAGATGGTGGGTCGTCCCAATGCCAAGCAGTCCCGAACCGTCCTCGCCATGGTGTCGAGCGTAGTGTCCGGCGCGTGACGGGGCCCATTGACGCGTTGATCGCGCGCGTCGATTCGGCCCTGGCCGACTTTCTCGCGGGGCGTACCGCCTCCCTCAGCGAGGTCGGTGCCGACCTCGCGCCGTTGGCAGACGCGGCCCGGGCGTTCGTCCTGGACGGCGGCAAGCGGCTGCGCCCGAGCTTCGCGTACTGGGGCTGGCGCACGGTTGCGCCCACCTCGGCCGACGACCGGTCGCTCGTCACCGCCGCCGCCAGCCTCGAACTGCTGCACGCCTGTGCGCTCGTCCACGACGACGTGATGGACGCCTCACAGACCCGTCGTGGCCGCCCTGCCGCGCACGTGGCGTTCGCGACCTTGCACCGGGCGTCGGGCTGGACGGGCGACCCGGACGTGTTCGGCGCATCGGCCGCCATCCTGCTCGGTGACTTGCTGCTGTGCTGGGCCGACGCGATGTTCAGCGCGGCGGCCCTGGACCCCGCCCACCTGCCGGGGACCCGGTTGGTCTGGGACGAGATGCGCCAGCTGGTCATGGCGGGCCAGTACCTCGACGTGCTCGTCCAGGCCCGCGGCGATTTCTCCGCGGCGGACGCGCTGCGGGTGGCCAAGTACAAGACGAGCAAGTACACCGTCGAAGGGCCGCTGCATCTCGGCGCTGCGGCTGCGGGTGCGTCGCATGAAGTGGTCGCCGTGCTCAGCGACTACGGGCTCCCCCTGGGCGAGGCCTTCCAGTTGCGCGACGACGTGCTGGGCGTGTTCGGCGACCCGAGCCGCACTGGCAAGCCGGCCGGCGATGACCTGCTCGAGGGCAAGCGGACGCTGCTCGTCGCCGTGGCCATGAATCAGGCCGGCCCCGACCAGGCGCAGTTGCTGCGCCGCTATCTGGGCGACCGGTCGCTGACTGACGACCGTCTGGCCGCGCTGCGTGAGGTGATCGTGTCGACGGGCGCGCTCGAGCAGGTCGAGCAACGCATCGCGCTGCGCGCAGACGAGGCACGCAAGGCGCTGCGAACCGACGCGATCAGCGACGACGCGAAGGCCGCGCTCGACGCTCTGGTGGCCGCAGCCACCGAGCGCCACACCTGACCGAGCTAGTACCCGGCCACCTGCGCGCGGCGCTTGACCTCGGAACCCCGGTTCTCGCGCAACGCCTGGATCGGGGTGCCGGGCAGCGAGTCGTCGCTGCGGTAGAGCCAATCGACGATCTCCGAGTCGCTGTACCGGGCGTCACGCAGCTGCGTGATCACCGAGGACAGCGACTTCACGATCGCGCCGTCCTGCAGTAGTAGCGCGGGCACGCAGCGCAGCCCGTTCTGGTCACGGATACCGACCAGGTGCCCGTCGCGCAGATCCTGGTGCACGCGGGTGACCGGAACGCCGAGCGTCTCCGCCGCGTCGGGGATCGTCAGCAAGTCCATGAGACCAAGCCTGCCATGCGACTCACGGTGCCACCCGTGCGAAGGCCGAATACGTTCCGTAGTGCGAGGCGATGGTGCCGCCCAGCGCCTCGATGGTCGCGCTGAGCGCATCGAGCAGGGCGGCCCGACGGGCCTGGTGCAGGCCCAGGTGGTCGCTGTGCGTCCCGACCAGACCGAGCCACTCCGCCCCCGTGTAGGTGCGCTCCCATCGGTAAGTGGTCGTCCGCACTGACGCGAACAGCCCGCTGGCCTCAAGGTCTTCGACGTGCGGGCGGTCGGTCTGCCGGTTGCCGCCGACCACCACCGAGCGAAGCAGTTCCGGCGCGTGTTTCCGGTAGACGTCGTCGAACGCGCCCTGCGCAGGCTCGTCGAGCTCGTCGTAGTTCCAGAACAGCGCCAGGGTGCCGCCGGGGCGCAGCAGCGCTGCGGCCTTCGGGATGGCCACCGCGGGATCGACCCAGTGCCACGCCTGCGCGCAGGTGATCAGGTCGAAGTGCCGATCACCGGGCTGCCACGCCTCGAACGAGGCGACCTCGACGTCGAGCCCGTGCCCCCTCGCCACCGCGGCCATCTGCGGGTCGACCTCGACGCCAAGCACCTGCAGGCCACGCTCGGTGAGCAGCCGGGCCGCCTTGCCGGTGCCACAGCCGACGTCGAGCACGTCGGCCGGGTGCAGGGCTACCAGGTCGTCGACGAGGGCCTTTGGGTACGAAGGGCGGAACTGGTCGTACTGGTCGGCCACGCCGCCGAAGGACTCGGCGCGGGTGCGATCGGTGTGGAAACGCCCTTCGCTCGGCATGACCCCGATCTTGTCAGCCGCCGACCCGCCACATCTCGTCGGGCGGCTGTGGTGAGCGCATCGGGTCGGCGTCGGTCAGCGGCGCCGCGCCGCCGGCGAACTCGGTCAGGCCTCGGCCCGTGACCACGCGCCGCGGGAACGGGGCGCCGGAGGCGGCTCGTGTCACCGCCGCGACGGGCAGCCCGCTGCGCGCGGCGGCCAGCACGACATTGCCGAAGCGCCGCTGCTTGAGCACAGCGGGATCGGCGACCAGCAGCACCGACGGCAGCGCAGCGCGCACGGTCGACACCAGCCGGCGAACGAACGTGCCTGGCGGCCCGTCGGCGACGTTGGCCAGCAGCACCCCGCCTGGGCGCAGCACGCGCGCGACGTCGGCGACGAACTCGGCGGTGGTCAGCTCGGCCGGCACCCGTCCCCCGTTGAACGCATCGAGCACGACGACATCGGCGCTGGCCGCCGCCAACCCGGCGACTCCCGCGCGGCCGTCCAGCGGGCGGATGCGCACCCGCGACCCGCGCGCGAACGGCAGCCGGGCACGCACAAGTGCCGTCAAGGCGGCATCGGGCTCCAGCACGATCTGGGGCGAGCCTGGGCGGGTGGCCGCGACGTAGCGGGCCATCGTGCATCCCCCGCCGCCGACGTGGGTCACCGCCAACGGCCCAGGCGGCAGCGCGTCCAGTACGTCCGCGAAGGCCTGGATGTACTCGAAGTCGAGGTAGCTCGGGTCGTCGAGGTCGACGTAGGACTGCCGGATCCGGTCCAGCAGCAGCAGCCATCCGCCGGGACGGTCGGCGTCGGCGAGCAGCTCCGCTACGCCTCCTGCGGGCCCGGGCATCGCGTGCTCGAGCTCGGCCACAGCAACCACCCTAGGCGTTGCGGCCAACGGGCCCGGTCGCCTGCTCGCGGTGCGCCAGCGCAGGCAAGCCGGGTTTCGACCGTAGAATCGGCGCCGTGCAGACGGCGACGACAGATCCTCTGGTCGGCCGCACGCTCGAAGGCCGATACCGGATAGTGGGCCGCATCGCGCGGGGCGGCATGTCCACGGTCTATTCGGCCGTCGACGAGCGCCTCGACCGGCTTGTCGCCGTCAAGGTCATGTCGTCGGCGCTGTCGGCCGATCCCGCCTTCAGCGACCGCTTCACTCGCGAGGCCCGCGCTGCCGCCCGGCTGAGTCACCTCAACGCCGTGTCGGTCTACGACCAGGGCCACGACAAGAGTGCGGCCGGTCACCACGTGTTCCTCGTCATGGAACTGGTCGACGGACGCACCCTGCGCGAGCTGATCCGCGAGCGCGGCAAGCTCAGCCCGGCCGAGGCCGTGTCGATCATGGAGCCGGTGCTCAGCGCGCTGTCGGCGGCGCACCTCGCCGGCCTGGTGCACCGCGACGTCAAGCCCGAGAACATCCTGCTGTCGCACGAGGGCATCGTGAAGGTGGCCGACTTCGGGTTGGCGCGCGCCGTCGAGTCCGACGCGTCGGCCACCCGGACCGGGCTGATGATGGGCACCGTCGCGTACTGCGCGCCTGAGCAGATCAGCCGAGGCCGCGCCGACCAGCGC
Organism: Pseudonocardiales bacterium; assembly: GCA_025965875.1. Classification (GTDB taxonomy): domain Bacteria; phylum Actinomycetota; class Actinomycetes; order Mycobacteriales; family Jatrophihabitantaceae; genus QHCC01. Next base: position 17,538 of record JAOPWD010000456.1, on the reverse strand, counting down.
TCGGACGTGTACTCCGCCGGCATCGTCATGTTCGAACTGCTCACCGGCAAGCCGCCCTACCAGGGCGAATCGGCCATGAGCGTCGCTTACCAACACGTGCACAGCCGGGTGCCCGCGCCGTCGTCGCGGGTGAAGGGCATCCCGACCGAGATCGACGAGCTGGTCGTCTGCGCCACCGACCGCGATCCCGAGGGCCGCCCGGCCGACGCGGGCGCGTTTCTGGCCGAGCTTGCCGACGTGCGCACCGATCTCGCGCTGCCCGTGGTCGCCGTGCCGCCGTCGCCGCGCACCCGCGCGCGGGCGACGATCGCGCCACCACCGGCGCGCCCACGCGTTGCCGACGGCTCGACCACCGACGTGTTCCGGCGGCAGGTCGCGGGAGAGCACGACACCGCCATCGTGCACCGCAATGGCCCGCCGCAGCGCCCGGCGGTAGGGCCACCGCCACCCCCGCCGGTCGTCACGCCACCCGGCCGACGCAAGCAGGCGTCCCCGAAGACCCGCCGCCGCCGGCGCGCGCTGATCATCCTGCTGCTCGTCATCCTGGTCGGGCTGGGCGCCGTGTACAGCGGCTGGTGGTTCGCCGCCGGTCGCTACTCGCACGTCCCCAAGGTCCTCGGCACCACGTTCAACCAGGCGTCGCAAGATCTGCGCCAAGCCGGCTACAAGGTGGCCAGACAACCCGCGCCGGAGTTCAGCGAGTCGGTCCCGCGCGATCACGTCCTGAGCACCAAACCAGGCCCGAACAGCCGGGTCCAGCGGGGACGGACGATCACGGTCGTCCTCTCCGCCGGCCCCGAGCGCTTCTCACTGCCCAAGGACGTCGCGAACAAGACGCCTGAACAAGTCAGGTCGCAGCTCGCGTCGATCCCGGTGAAGGTCGCCGAGGCCGTTGTCCCAGAAGCCAGCGAGACGATCCGGGCGGGGCGGGTCACGCGGATCAGCCCGGCGGCGGGTTCACCCGTCAAGCGCGGTGACGAGGTCAAGATCTACGTCTCCACCGGCATGCCGATCATCGCTATCCCCAACATCGACCCGGGCACGCCGTATGACCAAGCGGTCCAGACACTCAAGACCGGCGGCTTCGGCGCCAAGAGGGTCGATGAGTTCAGCGACACCATCGCCAAGGACGCAGTCATCTCCATCAACCCGACCGGTACGGCACGCAAGGGCACCACGATCACGGTCGCGGTCTCGAAAGGGCCGGAACTGGTTGAGGTACCGAAGATCGCGCAGGGCACATCGTCGGCCGATGCCAGGGCGCAGCTCAAGGCGCTGGGCTTCAAGGTCAAGATCGTCAAGCACTTCGGCGGCATACTCGACGAGGTCGTCGGCATGGACCCGGCGTCCGGGACCATGGTGCCGCCGGGCACCTTGATCACGCTCGACGTCGTCTGAGAGTGGTCCGCGGTATCACCCCGATCGGGGCGCACGTGTCCGTCGCCGGTGGCCTGGCCCGCGCACTACCCCGCGCGGAGGCTGTCGGCGCCGAGACGATGCAGGTCTTCGTCGCGAATTCGCGGGCCTGGGCGCACCCCGCCGAGGATCCGGCCGGCGACGAGGAATTCCGGGCGACGTGTGCCTTCCCGGTGTTCGTCCACGCTCCTTACTTGATCAACTTCGGCTCTCCGTCGCCGGACACGCTCGAACGGTCCACGCGGGCGCTGGCGTTCTCGCTGCGTCGCGGTGCCGCAATCGGTGCCCGCGGGGTCGTCGTCCACGCGGGATCGGCGGTGCTGGGCAACCGGTGGGACGACGCGATGCGCCAGGTGCGCGAACACCTGCTGCCGGTGCTCGACTTGGACCATGGGCCGCAAGTGCTGATCGAACCGACCGCAGGCGGTGGCGGCGCCCTGGCCTCCGACGCGGCCTCGCTGGCCGCCTACCTGGACGTGCTCGGCCGCGACGAGCGGATCGGCGTATGCCTCGACACCTGTCACCTGCACGCCGCGGGCCACGACCTGTCGACACTCGATGGGTTCAGCGCTGCGTTGCGCACGTACGGCCGGGCCGCGGGGCGCGGCCGGATCGGCCTGGTGCACGTCAACGACAGCCGCGACCCGGCCGGCTCGAAACGTGACCGACATGCCTCGATCGGCGCGGGCACGATCGGCCGGGACGCGTTCGCGGCGCTGTTCACCGCCCCTGCGACCCGGGGCGTGCCACTCGTGGTCGAGACCGCCGACACCGACCATGCGGCCGACATCACGACGCTGAAGGCTCTGCGCGGGTCATCGTGACCCGGCTGGCAGCATGACCAGCATGTCCGACACGTACGACGTCATTGTCTTGGGCCTCGGCGGGATGGGCTCGGCCGCTGCGCGGCACCTGGCCGGCCGGGGCGCCGCGGTGCTCGGCTTGGAGCAGTTCACCCCGGCGCACGCGCTGGGTTCCAGCCACGGCGACTCGCGCATCGTGCGGATGGCCTACTTCGAGCACCCCGACTATGTGCCGCTGCTGCGCCGTGCGTACCCGTTGTGGGACCAACTCGGCGCCGACGTCGGCCAGCCGCTGTTCGTCCGTACCGGCGCCCTGATGATCGGCGCACCGGACTCACCGGTTGTCTGCGGGACGCTGGCCAGCGCGCAGCGGTGGGGGCTCGAGCACGAGGTGCTGGACCGCGCCGCGATGCAGCGGCGCTATCCGCAGTTCCGGCTGCCCGCCGACGGGATTGCCGTGTTCGACGCCGACGCCGGGTTCGTGAGCCCCGAGGACGCGGTGCGCGCCCACCTGGAGGTGGCGCGACGCGACGGTGCGGAGCTGCGCTTCGGCGTACCGGTCACTGATTGGCGCCTGGACGGTGACGGCGTGCTGGTCGAGTTCGCCGGGGGGCAGGCGCGGGCGCGCAGCCTGGTGTTGGCCGCAGGCGCCTGGACCGGTCCGCTGGCTCCTGGGCTCGACGTGCCATTGCGGGTGGCGCGCCGAGTGATGCACTACCTGCGGGCACCGGCGCAAGCGGGCGCCTTCGACCCTTCGCGGTTCCCGGTGTATTTCATCCAGACCGGGCCAGGTGACGGGATCTACGGCTTCCCGCTCATCGGCGATCCGGCCGCGGGGATCAAGGCGGGTTTCCACTACCGCGGCGGGAATGCCGCCAGCCCGGACACCGTCGACCGCAACGTCTCGGACTCCGAGCGGGCCGAGATGCGCGACGTGCTGGCCGAGTGGATCCCGGACCTGGCCGGCGAGCACGTCGAGGCGCGGGTGTGCATGTACACGATGACGCCCGACGAGCATTTCGTGATCGATCTGCTGCCCGGCAGCGCCGGGCGGGTCGCCGTCGCCGCCGGCTTCTCGGGGCACGGCTTCAAGTTCACGCCCGTCGTGGGCGAGATCCTGGCCGACCTCGCCCTGACCGGCAGCACTGCTCAACCCGTCGACTTCCTGCGCGCCACCCGCTTCACGGCAGGGCCGAGCGCCGACTGACCTGCGCTCGCGTCGCTGGGGCACACCGGGCGCAGGTGCGTCGGGGCCCGGCCAGGCGGTCGATAGGGTCTGCGCATGGTCATAGTGATGGCGACGGGTGCGTCCGATACCGACATCGCGGACGTCGTCGCGCACATCGACAACCACGGCGGGCAGGCATTCGTCAGCCGCGGGGTCACGCGCACGATCATCGGCGTGGTCGGCACAGAGGACGTGCTGGAGACCATGGACGCCGATGGCCTGCCTGGTGTGGCCGAGACGATGCGGATCACCGCGCCATACAAGTTGGTGTCGGCGCAGAACCACGCCCGTCGTTCCACGGTGCGGGTCGGCGGCGTCCCGATCGGCCCGGACACGTTCACGTTCATCGCCGGGCCGTGCGCCGTCGAGACCGCCGAGCAGACCCTGGAGTCGGCGTGGATGGCCAAGCGAGCCGGCGCGTCCCTGCTTCGTGGCGGCGCCTACAAGCCCCGCACGTCGCCCTACGCCTTCCAAGGGCTGGGCGTCGAAGGGCTGCGCATCCTGGCCGAGGTGCGCGACGTAGTCGGGCTGCCCATCGTCACCGAGGTCACCGACCCGAACGACGTCGACACTGTCGCCGAGTACGCCGACATGCTGCAGATCGGTACCCGCAACATGCAGAACTTCGGGCTGCTCAACGCCGTCGGTGCAACCGGCAAGCCGGTCATGCTCAAGCGCGGCCTGACCGCGACGTACGAGGAATGGCTGATGGCGGCCGAGTACATCGCGCAGCGGGGCAACCTGGACATCGTCCTGTGCGAACGCGGCGTCCGGTCCTTCGAGCCTTCGATCCGCAACATGCTCGACGTGTCGGCAATCGCAATGGTGCAACGGTTGTCGCACCTGCCGGTGATCGTCGACCCGTCGCACGCCGCCGGCCGTCGCGACCTTGTCGTCCCGCTGGCACGGGCGGGCATTGCCGCCGGCGCCGACGGCGTGATGGTGGACGTGCACCCGCACCCCGAAGCAGCGCTGTGCGACGGCGCGCAGGCGTTGTTCGGCGACCTGCTGGCCGAGCTGTCCCAAGCGGTCACGATCATCCCGCCGCTGCTCGGGCGCACGTCGGCCGCGCACCTCGCCGGCTAGCCGCGAAGTCAGCGGACCAGCGGCGCCAGGACGTCGATCGCGCGGTCGATGCCGTCGTCGTCGACGTCCAGATGCGTGACCAACCGCAGGAAGCGCGGACCGAGCGCGGATACCAGCACGTCCTGCTCGCGGGCCTTGGCCGCCACGGTGGCCGCCTCGGCAGCGTCGAGCACCACGATGTTCGTGTCGACGGTCGCGGGGTCGGCGCCCAGCGCAGCCGCGAGCCGGCGCGCCCGCGCGTGGTCGTCGGCCAGCCGCTCGACGTGGTGCGAGAGCGCATATCTGCCCGCAGCCGCCAGGATGCCCACCTGGCGCATTCCCGCGCCGTAGCGCTTGCGCCACACCCGTGCCTCGACGATCCGTTCCGCGGTCGAGACGAGTAGCGACCCGACCGGCGCGCCGAGGCCCTTGGACAGGCACACCGACACCGTGTCGAAGCCGGCGGCCAGTTCACGCAGCGGCCGCCCGGTCGCAACGTGGGCGTTCCACAGCCGGGCGCCATCAAGATGCAGACCGAGCCCGTACCTGCGCGCCAGGTCGGCCACTGCCTGCACCTGGTCGGCCGGCTGCACCGCGCCACCACCGAAGTTGTGCGTGTTCTCGACGGCGATCGCGGCCGTCGAGACGAGATAGGGACCCGCATCCGGCGCGATCAACTCGGCGATCGCGTCGACGTCGAGCAACCCGCGCGTCGCCTTCCACGTGCGGAACGTGACACCCGAGAACACCGCCGCCGCGCCGAGTTCGGCCCGCGCGAGGTGCGCCAGTGAGTCGCACACCAGCTCGTAGCCCGGCGCCACGAGCAGCCGGATCCCCAGCTGGTTGCCCAGCGAGCCGGACGGCACGAACAGCGCCGCCTCGTGCCCGAGCAGCTCGGCTACGTCAGCCTCGAGCGCCGTGACGGTCGGGTCCTCGCCGTAGACGTCGTCGCCGACCTCGGCGTCGGCCATCGCCGCGCGCATAGCCGGCGTGGGACGGGTGACCGTGTCCGATCGCAGGTCGACGACACCGCTCACTGGGCGTCGCGCCGGCGGCGTTCGGTGACGAGACGCTCGGCGACGCGGAAGGCCAACTCCAGCGACTGCTCGATGTTCAGCCGCGGATCACACGCGGTCTCGTACCGCCGGCCCAGGTCGGCCGCGGTCAGCTCGGCCGTGCCGCCGATGCACTCGGTGACGTCGTCGCCGGTGAGCTCGACATGCAGGCCCCCGGGGTGGGTGCCCAGCTCGGCGTGCACGTCGAAGAATCCGTCGACCTCGTCGATGATCCGGTCCAGGTGCCGGGTCTTGACGCCGTCGGCGGTCTCCTCGGTATTGCCGTGCATCGGGTCGCAGTGCCACACCACCAGGTGACCGGTCGAGGTGACCTTCTCGACGATGGCGGGCAAGCGGTCACGCACCAGCGAGTTCGACATCCGGCTGATCAGCGTCAGCCGCCCCGGCACGTTGTCCGGGTCGAGGCGCTCGACAAGCTCGGCAGCGAACTCCGGCGTGGTCGTGGGCCCCAGCTTCACGCCGATCGGGTTGGCGATCCGGGACACGAAGTCCAAGTGCGCGCCGTCCATCTGCCGGGTGCGCTCGCCGACCCAGACGAAGTGCGCCGACAGGTCGTAGGCGTGGCCGTCCTCGACGCGGGTGAGCGCCCGCTCGTACTCGAGGATCAGCGCCTCGTGCGACGCGTACAGCTCGACGCCCTCGAGCGCGGCGTCGTGCACGCCGCAGGCCCGCATGAACCGCACCGCGCGGTCGATCTCCGCCGCGAGCTTCTCGTACCGGGCACCGGTCTCGGTGGAGCGGGCGAACGCCGCGTTCCACGCATGCACCCGGTCCAGCGACGCCAGTCCCCCGCCGGCGTACGCGCGCAGCAGGTTCAGCGTCGAGGCGGCCGTCGAGTATGCCCGCAGGATCCGGCGCGGGTCGGGGTTGCGATCGCCGACAAGCTCGTTGACCATGTCACCGCGGTAGGAGCGCTGGCCGGTGCCGTCCAGCTCGGACGAGCGCGGCTTGGCGTACTGCCCGGCGATGCGGCCCAGCTTCACGACCGGCACCGATGCCCCGTACGTGAGCACCACGGCCATCTGCAGCAGGATGCGGACCTTGGCGGCGATGTCGGCCTGGGTGCTGGTGACGAACGTCTCGGCGCAGTCGCCGCCCTGCAGCAGGAACGCCTCACCGCGTGCCACCGCGGCCAGCCGCTCGCGTAGCTGGTCGACCTCGGAGGCAACGACGAGCGGCGGCAACCCGGCCAGCGTCAGCGCCACCTCACGCAGGGCGAGGTCGTCAGGCCACGACGGCTGCTGCGCCGCGGGCAGCTCGCGCCACGCGTCCAGCCCCAGGTCAGCGCGGGCGGGCACGTCGGCGGAGAGCGGAGTTGTCACGCCGCCCAGCCTAATCGCCGGGTGATTGTGGTTCGCGGGCACGCTGAGCGCCGGCGCTCAGCCGAAGAACACCTCGGCCTCGGCGTAGCGACTGGGCTGCACGAGCTTGAGTTCCGAGGTCGCCTCGGCGAACGGGACCCGGATGATGTCGGTGGCGCGCAGGGCGACCATCTTGCCCCAGTCCTTGTCATTGGCCGCGTCGATCGCGTGCAGGCCGAACCGGGTGGCCAGCACCCGGTCGAACGCCGACGGGGTGCCGCCGCGCTGGATGTGCCCGAGCACGATGGTGCGGGCCTCCTTGCCGGTGTGCGCCTCGATCTGGCCGGCCAGCCACTCGCCGATGCCGCCCAGACGGACGTGACCGAACGCGTCGAGACCCTTGTCGATCGTCGCGTTCTCGCCGCCGTCGGGGGTCGCGCCCTCGGCCACGACGATGATCGGCGCGTAGTGCGACTGGAAACGGCTCTCCACGTAGGCGCAGACGCGGTCGAGCGAGAACGGGAACTCCGGGATCAGGATGACGTTGGCGCCGCCGGCCAGGCCAGCATGCAGCGCGATCCACCCCGCGTGCCGGCCCATGACCTCGACGATCAACGCCCGGTGGTGCGACTCGGCCGTGGTGTGTAGCCGGTCGATCGCCTCCATCGCGATGTTGACGGCGGTGTCGAAGCCGAACGTGTAGTCGGTGGCGTTGAGGTCGTTGTCGATGGTCTTCGGCACCCCGATGACTTGGACGCCGACCTCGCTCAGCTTGGTCGCTACGCCGAGCGTGTCCTCGCCGCCGATCGCGATCAGGGCGTCGATGCCCAGGTCGTGCAGGTTGGCGACGATCTTCTCGACGCCGCCTTCGACCTTGAACGGGTTGGTGCGCGACGAGCCCAGGATCGTCCCGCCGCGGGGCAGGATGCCGCGGACCTCCGGCACGCCGAGAGGCGTCGTGATGTTGTCCAGCGGGCCCTTCCAGCCGTCGCGGAATCCGACGAACTCGTGTCCGTAGACGCCCACGCCCTTGCGGACCACGGCGCGGATGACCGCGTTCAGTCCTGGGCAGTCGCCGCCGCCGGTGAGCACACCGATACGCATATTTGTTGATCCTCTCGGCCGAGATCGAATGGTCGCGACGGCGATGTCGCAGCGAGGAGACCCTATCGAGCCACTTGTGGGGATGGCGGTCGCCCCGGCAACGAGGGAGTGGAAGGCGGGGGCGACGAAGCCCCCAGCACCCGCCACCGCGCCAGGTTGTGCCGGGCGTCGGCGAGCGCGTCATGTTGGTCGGTCGGCGCGGCCGGCAGCGGCGGTGACCCGGCGTCCTCCCACCGCTGGCGCAACTCGTGGGTGAAGCGCGGGATCACCCGCGGCAGGGCACGCATGTCTCCCCACAACTGGGCCAGCGCGACGTGGTCATAGGCCGACATCCAGGCCCACAGCTCGATCGGCTCGTCGGGCTCGGTCAGGAAGGCGAGCAGGTCGCGCCGGATGCGCTCGAGTGGGCCCCACGCCGGATCGGCCGGCGGGGGCAGCTTGTCGAGCACGTTGCGGCGCACCCAGTCGATGGCGCGCGTCGGGTCGAATTCCGTCGAGACCGCGTAGAACTCGCGGCCCTGCTCGTCGACGACGCCGATCGAGACCAGTTCGATAGTCGTGCCGTCTTCGATGAACTCGCAGTCGTAGAAGAAACGCACCTGCTCAGCCGGCTCGCGTGTCAGGAATGCGCTCGCCCAGTTCGCGGACCTCGGCTGCTTCACGTGCCCCGAAGCCCGTGTCGGTGCCCGTCGCCTTCTTCACCTTCGCTGCGTAGGTGTCGACGTACTCCTGGCCGGACAGCTCCATCAGTTCGTACATGATCTCGTCGGTCATCGAGCGCTCGACGAAGCGGTCACCGGACATCCCCTCGTAGCGGGAGAAATCCAGGGGCTTGCCGAAACGCATCCCCGGCCGCGGACGCAGCTTGGGAATCAACCGGCCGGGGGGCTGGATGATCGCGGTGTTGACCATGGCGCAGGGCACCACGACCGCGCCTGATTCCAAGACCATCCGGGCGACACCGGTCTTGCCGCGGTACAGGCGCCCGTCCGGCGAGCGGGTCCCCTCGGGGTAGATGCCCAGGACCTTGCCCGATTTCAGCACCCGCACGCCGGTGTTCAGCGCGGCCCGGGAGGCGTCGGCATCGGAGCGGTCGATAGGCACCTGGCCGACCGCGGACATGAACATCCGCGAGAAGAGACCCTTGATGCCGGGCGTCGTGAAGTACTCCGCCTTGGCCAGAAAGGTGACCTTGCGCGGCACCATCACCGGCATGAAGAACGAATCGCAGAAGGAGAGATGGTTACTGGCGATGATCACCGGACGGTCGTCGGGGATGTTCTCCAGCCCTTCGGTCCACGGCAGCCACACCCCGCGCAGGAATGGCCCGATGAAGACGTACTTCGCGAGCCAGTAGAACAATGCACTCTCCCGCCGGACGTAGCTGACATGGGACCTCGGTCGTGACAGTAGTGCCGGGTCGACGGTGCGACCAAGCCGGCCGCACGGACACGCGCGGGGCCGGCGGACGATCCATCCCCGTCGCGGCCGTCCGGCAGGCATGATGAATGTTCAAGCGCACACCGCACCAGACACTGTGAGACGAGGACGACGTGGCACTGATTGCCGGAGCCGACCCATTTGCCGCGGACCGCGGCCCGATCGGCGTCGTCCTGAGCCACGGCTTCACCGGCACCCCGGCCAGCATGCTGCCGTGGGCCGAACACCTCGCCGCGGCCGGCTACACGGTGCGGCTGCCCCTGCTTCCCGGGCACGGCAGCCGCTGGCAGGACACCAACCGCAGCCGCTGGACCGAGTGGTACGGCGCGATCGAGGACGCCTACGCCGAGCTCGCCGCACGGTGCGAGACCGTCTTCGCCTGCGGGCTGTCGATGGGCGGCACCCTCGTCACCCGGCTGGCCGAACAGCACGGCGACGCGATCGCCGGACTCGTCCTGGTCAACCCGTCCTACGCCACTGAGCGCTTCGACGCGAAGTTCGCGCGCTACATCAGCTGGGCGATGCGTTCGAGCCCCGGGATCGGCAGCGACATCAAGAAGCCCGGCGTCGTGGAGCCCGCCCTGGACCGCACTCCGGTGCAGGCCTTCGTGTCGCTCCAGAAGCTGTGGCGGGTGACCCAGGCTGACCTGCCCAAGGTCACCGCGCCGATCCTGCTGTTCCGCAGCCGTGAAGACCATGTCGTCGAGCCGCTCTCCGGCCGGCTGCTGCAGGCTGGCGCCACGGGCACCACGGTCCGCGAGGTCATCCTCGAGAACAGCTACCACGTCGCCACCCTCGACAACGACGCCCCGGCGATCTTCGAGGGCAGCGTCGAGTTCATCCGCTCGCTCACCGCCATGGCCGCTCCGGACGGTGACACCGCGGGAAGCACCGCGCCGTGACAGGGGGCTCGCCGCCGGAGGAGACCGGGCCAGACCAGGTCGGCCGGGTCGTGAACGGCCTGTACGCGATCAGCTACGTACCGCTCACCGACGTCGAGGCCGTCGTCGGCCAGGCTCTGCTCACTGCTCTCAGCCGGGCCCGCATCGCCGCCTACCTCGATCCTGCGCCGGGGGCCGACCAGGAACAACGCCGCCTGTTCGTAGCCGCCGAGGAACGCTCCGACGCACGGACGATCGTCGCCGCGGCGGTGAAGGCGCTCGGCGGCCCACCGGCCGAGCCGCCGGAGCATTCGGCCGATCCGTTGGCCGGTGTCGACACCGACGCCGCCTTCGCCGCACTCATCGCCGACTGGCACGTCGACACGGTGGCGGCAGTACGCGAGGCCGAACGCGACCTGCGCCGCGAGGACGCCGACTGGCGCGAGCAACTGCGCAAACCCCCTGTCGACGAGCCGGTGTGGCTCGACGAGGACCACTACATCCCGCCGCCGCCCCCGCCGTTACCGCGATTGGCCGCGCCGACGATCGGCGCGATTGCACTTATCGCGCTCTCGATCGTGCTGCTGGCCCTGGGCGGCCAGATCGGCCTGGACAGCAACCTGACGATGCTGCTCGGCGTCGGCGGGGTGCTCCTGGGCGCGGGCCTGCTGATCATGCGGCTGCGCGAGCGCCACGACGACGAGGACGACGACGGCGCCGTCATCTAGGGCAAGTCGAGAACCGCAAGCACTGGTCGGTGGTCACTGGCGACCTCTACGTCAGGGCCGTCGAGTACGCGGGCCGAGACGACGGTGATGCGCGGGTCGACGAATATCCCGTCAATCGTCTGGTACGGGTCGGCGCCGGTGGACGTGAAGGCCGAACCGACGCCTGCGGCGGCGAAGGCGTCGACCCACCGCTCGGTGAGCGCAAGCCAGGTGGGCGAGCCCGGGTGGTCGTTCACGTCCCCGGCGACGATGACGGGCTTGTCGGGCGGCAGATACCGCGAGACCGCCGAGTTCAGCTCGACGATGTGCCGCAGCCGAGGCTCCTCTCTGCCGTCGAGGTGCGTACCGGCGACCGAGAACTCCGAACCGCGAAAGCGCAATACCGCGAGCGCGACGCCGCGCTGGTGCAGTCCGGGGTCTTTGCTGAAGAGCACGTCGACGGTCTTGATCACGTCGACCGCCATGCTGGACATGATCAGGTTCGCGCCGGCCGGGCGGCCACCGCCCACCACCACCAGGCCGCAACTGCGGGCCAGCGCCGCACAGGTCGAGCGCCAGCGCAGGAACCGGGGCGCCTCCTGGACGCACACCACGTCCGGCTCGGCGGAGCGGATCACGCGTGCCAGCGCGGCCCGGTCGTCGCGCATGGACCGCACGTTGTAGGACAGCAGTCGCAGGATCGGCACCGCCACATCTTGCCGTACCGGCTTCGGGAGGCTCAGGCCCGGCGGGCGATGTCGGCTGCGCCGACCAGGCCGGAGTCCGGACCGAGAGCCGCCGACACGATGTCGGCGACCGGGCGAAAGCCCCGGCCGGTGAGCGTGTGCACGAACTCCTCGCGGGCCGGCCGCAGCAACAGCTCGCCCGCCTGGGACACGCCGCCGCCGATCACGAAGATGGAGGGGTCGAGCACGGCGGCGAGATTGGCCAGCCCGCGTCCCAGCCAGCGACCCATCGTCGTGCAGATCGCCTCGGCCGCCGGATCGCCCTCGGCTGCCGCCGCGGTGACCACCGGGCCGCTCAGCCCGTCGGGCGAGGCGGCAGCCAACTCGAGCAACCGCTCGGCGGCCATCGGCGACTCCTCGACAAGTTCCTGCGCGTCACGGGCCAGAGCTCGGCCCGACGCATACATCTCCCAGCAGCCGCGGTTGCCGCACGCGCAGCGCCGGCCGTCCGGGACCAGGGTCATGTGTCCGTACTCGCAGGCGATGCCGTATGCGCCGCGGTACAGGTTGCCGTCGACGACCAGGCCGCCGCCGATCCCCGTGCCGAGCGTGACGCAGACAATGACGGGCTGCCCTTGGGCTGCGCCGTAACGGTATTCGGCCCAGGCCGCGGCGTTGGCGTCGTTCTCGACGACGAGCTTCAGCCCGATCTGTTCGCTTAGCGCGGCATGCAATGGCTCGTCGCGCCAGGCCAGGTGCGGCGAGAACAGCACGGTGGCGTGGTCGTTGGCGATCCAGCCGGCCGCCCCTACCCCGACCGCGGCGACCTCATGGCGCGCCGCCAATTCCTTGACGACCTCGACGATGATGGCCTCGGTCTCGGCCACGTCGTGGCCGGGGGTGGGCCGTAGTTCGCGATCGATCACCCGGCCGTCGTCGTCGACGACACCGGCCGACACCTTCGTGCCGCCGATGTCGACGCCGATCGCAAGTGGCACGGCGCGGCTCAGCTCTCGTCGTTCAGATTGATCTTCTGGACACGGGGCGCCGGCGGCGGTGGTGGCTCCCGGTGCTGCGCGTCGCCGGTGGCGCCGGAGGCCGCCTCGACCAAGGCCCGCACCGCGCCCGCGAGCGCCGTCCCGGCTTCGGCCACGCGGTCGGTGACCTCGGGGTGCTCGCCGCGCAGGACCGCGGCGAACTGGCACAGCGGGCACCACTGGCAGTCGCTGCCGGTGTGCCGCTCGCCCGCTTCGCCGGAACCGCGGTGCGCCCAGTCCTGGGCCCACTCCTGCACCGACGACACGAGCCGCAGCGCCTCGCCGATGAGTGGCGCGGCGGGGTTCGGGTTGTCGCCGCTCGCGTGCGCCCCGAACGGGTGCTCAGTCATTTGTGTCTCCCGCGCTGCGTCCTGACCGTCGGTGGGTCCGACGGTCTTTCTCGCCGGCGCCGCCGCTACCGGTCCACGCGGCGTCGGGCCACAGGGCCGGATCGGGCGCGAAGCGAACCCGTAGCTCGCCGTCGTCGAAGTCCGCGCCCACGACCACGCACCGCCGCAGCACGCTGGGCAGCGTCAGCACCCGCCGATTGCCGCCGACGGTGAGTACGAGGTCGTCACCCGCGCGGGCGAGGTCCACCGCCGACTTCGACGCGAGCGGCAGCGGCATCCGCAGCAGGAACTCGTCGTCGACGGTGTCGATGGTCAGCAAGTCCCGGGGCGCACCGGCCGGCGCCGGGTCGTCGCCCGGGAGCTCGCCGTACAGCGCGTCGGCCACCTCGCGCAATGCGCCCGTCCCCACCGGTTCGCCTGCGCGGTAAGGCAATTCGCGCACCGGCAGCCCAGCGAAGGACTCGCGGATGCCGACGAGCTGCGCCTGTTGCGCCTTCGCCCAGCCCTGTCGCCACTCGTCGTCGCCGGCCGGGAACACCCGGTTGGCGATCACCAGATCCAGCGCGTAGCCGTACAGCGAGAGCGCGGTGAACGTGCGCCGCGCCTCGGCCACCACGACCGACTCGGGCGTGAGGACCAGGCGTACCGACGTCACCGTCGGATCCCCGAGCAGTTGCCGAACGGCCCCCAGCTCGTCGTTGAGCCGCAGCAGCGCCTCGAAGATGTTGTCGGGCGGGATCACCTCGCCCCGGCCGAGCATGGCGGCGATCGGGCGCATCCCGCGGGCCAGGCGGCGGTGCGCCGGAAAGACCTTCTGCAGGTACCACGACAGCGCCTCGGGCAGGGCGAGCAGCCGCAGCGTCTCGGCGGTCGGCGCGCAGTCCACGACGAGCACGTCCCAGTCGCCGGCCACGGCCATCTCGCGCACGGCCAGCAGCGCGAGCACCTCGTCGACGCCGGGCAGCACGGTCAGCTCGTCTGCGGTCACCGGGTCGACGCCGCTGTGCGCGAGCATGTCGACCAGGAAGCGCTGTACGTCGCGCCACGCCGCCTCGAAGCGGCCCTGGGTGTCGATCTGCACGGCCCACAGGCTCGGCGCGACCTCGGTGGGCTCACCGGTCAGCTCGACGGCCAGCGCGTCTGACAGTGAGTGTGCGACGTCGGTCGAGAGCAGCAGGGTCTTCAAACCGCGGTCGGCCAGGCGCAGCGCAGTCGCCGAGGCCGTCGTGGTCTTGCCCACGCCACCCTTGCCGGTGAACAAGACAATTCTCATGCTCGCTCCACACGCTGTCGCTCGGAACGCATCAGTCGCCTGACTCCACGCGTTTCTTCAGCTCCTTGAGTGCGGTGTCCATGACGACCCGCTCGGCCTTGCGCTTGAGCAGCCCGAGCATCGGGATGGCCAGGTCGACGCTCAGCGAATACGTCACCAGGGTGGCACCGTCGTCGGTGCGCTCGAGCACGTAGGAGCCCACCTGGGCCCGCATCATGTGGCCGGAGACCATGTTCCAGTCGACCCTGGTGTCGCCGCTCCATTGGTATTCGTTCTCGTACTGGTCGCGGACGACGCCGGCGTCGAGGGTGAACGCGACGCGATGGGCCCGGCCGTCGGCGCCAGTCTCGAGCACCTCGGCCTTCTTCACCGATCCGGTCCACACCGGGTAGTTGTCGAAGTCGGCAATCACGGCCATGACCGACGCCGGTTCGGCATGGATCGTGATCGACTGCGTCGACTGGTCGGCCATTCCGCAGAGGCTACCGGGGCGCCCCGATGCGGGCCGTACGACCGGGATCGAGTTGATCGGCCAGCGCCCAGAACGACAGCTTGGTCCGGCGGCGGTGGAAGTGGGTGAGCCGAGTCTGTCGGCGGCGCCCCATGGGCCGGCCGGCGGCGGCGTCCAGGCGTAGGAAGTAGTGCAGGACCACCCCGTCGAATGCGGGCTCCAGCCATATCTCCATCGAGCCGGACTCCCCCGACGGACTGGGCCGAACCGTCCAGCGCACACCCTTGTCGCCACGCAACTCGTCGGTCTCCAGGTCCAGCTCGGGCCACCAGCGCCGCCAGTTGGCCGGTTCGGCCACGATCGCGGCGACCACCCCGGGGCGCGCGCAGATCCACGTCGAGTCGACCACGTCGATGGCAGGCACCGGCCCAGGATCCCATGGGCCTGCTCACCGCGGTCGCGTCCGGGCAGGCAACGAGTTACGGTGGCTCGACACCACAAAGGCGCGGTGTCGAGTTCCTCAGGGACAGTATGTTCAGCCGAAAGGACGACGGACGAGTGCGCGAGTTGCATGTCGCCAGCAACGTCACCTCCCTCATCGAGAACAACACGGCCGACTTCGTATTCGAAAGCGCGGCCAATCGTCCCGAGCACGTCGCGCTGCGGCGCCGCGTCGACGGGGCGTGGACCGACGTCACGTCCGCGGCGTTTGCCGCCGAGGTCACCGGGGCGGCCAAGGGCCTGATCGCGGCGGGCATCGAAGCCGGTGACCGCGTCGCCGTGATGAGCAAGACCCGCTTCGAGTGGACCGTCGCGGACTTCGCCCTGTTCAGCGTCGGTGCGGTCGTCGTCCCGATCTACGAGACGTCCAGCGCCGAACAGGTCGAATGGATCCTCGCTGACTCCGGGGCCAAGGGCGCGTTCGTCGAGACGGGAGCGCACGTCGAACTCGTCGAGTCGGTGCGGGCGAAGACCCCTGACCTGGCCCAGCTGTGGCAATTCGACGACGACGCGATCGGCACGTTGACCGAGTCCGGCAAGGACATCAGCGACGACGAAGTCACCAAGCGCCGCGAGTCGGTGTCCCTCGACGACCTGGCCTCGATCATCTACACGTCGGGCACCACCGGCCGCCCTAAGGGCTGCCAGCTCAACCACCGCAGTTTCATCAGCGAGGTCGTCGAACTCCGTGACGGGCTGCAGGACTTCTTGAACGAGGAGACCTCGACGCTGTTGTTCCTGCCGATCGCGCACGTGTTCGGCCGCGCGATCGAGGTCGGTGCGCTCGCTGCCGGCTGCACCCTCGGCCACACCGCCGACGTCAAGCACCTGCTCGACGACTTGGCGGACTTCAAGCCGACCTTCGTGCTTGCCGTCCCGCGGGTGTTCGAAAAGGTCTACAACAGCGCGAAGCAGCGCGCCCACGCCAGCGGCAAGGGCAAGATCTTCGACCGCGCCGAGAGCGTGGCGATCGCCTTCAGTGAAGCGACCGCCGACGGGGCCGCTCCCCCGCTGGGGCTGAAGCTGCAACATGTCGTGTTCGACAAGCTGGTCTACGGCAAGCTGCGCGCCGCTCTCGGCGGCAACTGCAGGGCGGCCGTCTCGGGTGGGGCGCCACTGGGCACCCGGCTGGGCCATTTCTTCCGCGGCGTCGGCGTGACGATCTACGAGGGCTACGGGCTCACTGAGACGACGGCCGGCGTCACCGTGAACCGGCCGGACGCACTGCGCGTCGGGACGGTCGGTAGGCCGGTCGGCGGGGTCACCGTACGCATTGCCGACGACGGCGAGCTGCTGGTCAAGTCACCGCTGGTGTTCATGGGCTACTGGCGCAACGATGCCGCGACGACCGAGGCGATCGATGCCGAGGGCTGGTTCCACACCGGCGACATCGGTGAGATCGACGAAGACGGCTACGTGCGTATCACGGGTCGCAAGAAGGAACTCATCGTCACCGCGGGCGGTAAGAACGTGGCGCCGGCGGTGCTCGAGGACCGGGTCCGCGCGCACTCCTTGATCAGCCAGTGCCTCGTCGTCGGCGACCAGAAGCCGTTCATCGCGGCCCTGATCACCATCGACCCGGAGTCGTTCCCGGCCTGGCTGGAGAAGAACGGGATGCCCTCGTCGACCACGGTCGGCGATGTGGTCGACGACGAGAAGTTGCGCGCCGAGGTGCAGAGCGCGGTCGACGACGCGAACAAGGCCGTCAGCAAGGCCGAGGCCATCCGCAAGTTCGTCATCCTGGCCGAGGATTGGACCGAGGCCGGCGGACAACTGACGCCGTCGCTCAAGCTCAAGCGCAACGTCGTCCACAAAGAATGCGCCAACGAAATCGCGGGGCTCTACAGCGGCAGCAGGCAAGACTGACCGCAGTCTCGCCCGCCGGGCCCGCGAGTCGTCACTTGTAACTGACGCCGCCAGCGAACACCGAACGAGGATCAAAGCCCCGATTCCGACGCTGGGTACGCCGAACGGCACCGGCTACAGCAGTTCGGCGATGCGGGCGGCGGCGCGCTGGGCTCCGTCGGTCTCCACGGGTCGGTAGTCGACCGTGCGGCCGATCTCGGCTGCGATCGCGGCAGCCAGCTCCTCCGGCCCGGTCTCGGGATATTGGAGGCAGCGCCCCGCGCCGTACCGATCGAGGCGGTGCCGCACGTGGAAGTTCTGCTCGAAGTGATGCCGCAGCGGGACGTACAGGAACGGCCGGCGATTGGCCGTGA
>JAOPWD010000445.1 GCA_025965875.1 Pseudonocardiales bacterium | reverse complement strand
CAGCCGAGTGCTCGAGCTCCACGGCGACCTGCTCGTCCGGTCCCGCCGCCGCGGCCGCCAGATGCCACGCACGACGGTCCGGGTCGGCGTCCCGATCGGTCGCTTCAGCCAACGCCAAATGGACCCTGCGGCGGTCCTCCGCGGCCGCCGAGCGATACACCGCCGAACGCACCAGCGGATGCCGGAACGTCACCCGCTCGCCGAGCGCGAGCAACCCGTCCGCCTGCGCAGCGTCCGCAGCCGCTGGCTCGATCCGCAGTCGGTCGGACGCCCGCCACAGCAATAACGGATCGCCGACCGGCTCCGCCGCGGCCAGCAGCAACAGACGCCGCGTATCGTCCGCGAGCGCCTCCAGTCGTCGGAGGAAGCTCTCCTCGATCCGCACGGTCAGCGCCTGCGCGCCCAGCAGGCCGAAGCCGCCGGCCAGCTGCGTCGCCGTTAACCCCCGTGGCAACTCGAGCAGGGCCAGCGGATTTCCGCGCGTCTCGGCGATGAAGCGCTCCCGGACCCGCTCATCCAACTTGAACCGCACTGCCGAGTTCAGCAGGGCACGAGCGTCGGCGTTGCGCACTCCGTGTACCTCGAGCTCGGGCAAATGGCGCAACTCGTCGCCCGGTTGGCGGGCGGCGAACACGATCCCGACCGGTTCCGCCAGCAGACGACGGGCCACGAAGGCCATCGTTTGCGCCGAGCTCTGATCCAGCCACTGCGCATCATCGATGACACACAGCAGTGGACGTTGCTCCGCCGCCGCCGCGAACAGACTCAACACCGCCAACCCGACGAGAAACCGATCCGGGGCTGCGCCGGCGCTTAGGCCGAACACGATCTCGACGGCCTGCCGCTGCGGCGCCGGTATCTCTATCACTCGGTCGAGCAGCGGCCCGCACAGCTGATGTAGACCGGCGTAAGTCAGCTCCATCTCCGACTCCACCCCAACCGCCCGGACGACAGTCAGCTCGGTTGCCGACGCGATCAAGTAGTCGAGCAGCGCCGTCTTCCCGATGCCAGCCTCGCCGCGCAGCACTAGCGATCGGCTCTCGCCACGGCGAACAGCGGTCACCAAGTCGTCCAGCTGCAGACACTCGCTCGCGCGGCCCCAGAGGCGGGAGTATCCGGCCGCTCCCACCGGCGGGCTCTTCATCGCCAATGGCTCACTGGCCGCGGCGAGTCGTGGCCATCAGCGCGTCCCTGCCCTCAACTGCTGCTCGATGTGGTCGGCCTGGCGTAGCGCCAGCGCGACGATCGTGAGCGTCGGGTTTGCCGCCGCGGACGTCGTCATCACGCTGCCATCAGACACGTACAGGTTCGGCACATCGTGTGCGCGGCCGAACCTGTTCACGACGCCGTCCTCAGGCCGGGTGCTCATGCGGGCGGTTCCCAGGTTGTGGCTGGTCGGATAAGGCGAGACGCGGAACGTGCGCTGCGCGTCGACCGCCGCGTACATCGATTCGCCCGAGGCGTAGGCGTGCTCGCGCATCGCCGTGTCGTTCGGGTGGTCGTCGACGTGCACGTTGGGAACCGGAAGGCCGAACTGGTCGAGCACATCGCGGTTGAGCGTGACCCGGTTGGTCTCCCGCGGCAGGTCCTCGCCCACCAGCCACATGCCGGCCCTGTGGTCGTACTGCTCCATGATCTCGGCGTACTCGCGCCCCCAGCCGCGCGGCTTCAGGAACGTCGCCAGGAACGGCACACCGAGCGAGTGCAGTTGTATGTAGTAGCCCCCGACGAAGCCGCGGACGGCGTCGTTGCGCGACTCGTCGGTGACGATGCCCGCCATCGTCTCGCCCCGGTACATCCGCACAGGCTTGTCGAACGTGGCGAACACCGCCCCGGTGACGTGGCGCATGTAGTTGCGGCCCACCTGGCCGCTGGAGTTCGCCAGCCCGTCCGGGAACAGCGACGACTCGGAGTTGAGCAGCAGCCGTGCGGTATCGATCGAGTTGCAGGCGACGCACACGAGCCGCGCGTTCTGCCGCCGCTCGGTACCCGTCGCGTCGACGTACACGACTCCGTTCACCATGCCGGCGCCGTCGTGTTCGATTCGGATCGCCATCGACTCGGGTCGCAGGTCGAGCCGGCCCGTCTGCTCGGCCCTGGGGATCTCGGCGGTCAGCGTCGACCAATGCGCGCGCTGCTTGTCGCCCTGATAATTGAAGCCGTCCTGGATCGTTGCCGGCCGGCCGTCGCGCGGCACGGTGTTGAACGCCATCCGGCCAGTGCTGACGTCCTTGTAACCGACGCGGCGCGCGCCATTGCCCATCACCTTGAAGTTGTTGTTCGACGGCGGCGCCGGGATGCCGTTCGTGCGGGTGACTCCGAGCCGGTCCTCGGCCCTGTCGTAGTACGGCTCAAGGTCGGCGAGGCTGATCGGCCAGTCGAGCAGGTTGGCGCCGTCGATCTGCCCGTGCTCGGAGCGGATCCGGAACTCCCACTCCTTGAACCGCGGGCAGCAGCCGGCCCAGTGGACGGTTGTGCCGCCGACCGCTTTGCACGTCCACGCCGGCAGGTTCGGGAAGTCTGTCGCTATCCGCCACGAGCCGGACGTCGTCCGCGCGTCCAGCCACGCCAGCTGATTTAGCGATGCCCATTCGTCGTTGACGAAGTCCTCAGGCTGGTAATGCTTGCCGGCTTCGAGCAGGACGACGCGGGCACCCTTTTGGCACAGCGCGTTGGCGAGCGTGCCCCCGCCTGCCCCGGAGCCGATGACCACGATGACACCGGAGTCGTCGGCGGCGAAGCGGTCGGCGGGGCGGCGACCATCGCCGCTGGTCACGACGCGGCTTCCGGGTCGGAAAGCCAGTCAAGATCGTTGAAGCCGCGGACGATGTAGCCGCCCTTGTCGAATGAAGGGCCCTCGTAGCCGCACAGCTGCCAGGTGCGCTCGTCGGAGTAGATCTCAACAACCGCAGTCGAGCGCACGAGCTCGAAGAACTCCGAGCCCTCGATCCGTTTCAACATCTGAAGCTTCTCGCTGGACGAGAGCTCGAGAAACGACCGGCCGCTGTTTAGCGCGGACACGGTCTCCTCGATCGTCCGCGCAGTCCCTGAGTTATCGCGCGCCGCCTCAGCGAGCTTTTCGCCGACGCGCGCGTAGACATCGTCGGGCAACGCATCATGCGGGTAAACGGTGCGAGCGGCAGCCGCAATCGTTGCCATGGTCTGACCGCTCAGGAGCGCCGTCTCGGATTTGCCCACCCGCGTTCACCCCCGGCCAAGAGCGGCTTTCGTTGCGAGGCAGACGCTACGCGGCCCCGGACAACGTGTCGACGGACCGCGACTACCGAGCACCGGATCGACCGCCGGGACTTGCTAACGGGAGCGCCCAGTCGGCGATCTCATAGCGCACGACTCCGGTGTCGGGCCGTTTGCGTCGGTGTCGGGCAGGGGATCTCTAGATCAAGACCGTCGGCCACGCCGCCAAACGGGGCTAGCCAGACTGCTTGCCCGTTGGCGCGTCAGTTGACGCTGGTGGAGGGACTGGGGTCATGGACTTGATGATCTGTTGCACGGCCACAGCCTTGTCACTGCGATCGAGCGTCTCCACGAGGCGCTCGGCCCCCAATATTCGGATGAAATCCACTGGCTGCGAGAAGAACTGCCGTAGTTGATCGGAGGAGGCGGTCTGCGACTTAAGAAAGGTTGCGCTAATAAATGCACTCAAAGCGCCTCCCGCCACAGCCGCTGCGGCCGCACCGATGGACGCTGTGCCTCTTTGCGAGGGCAGCCGATATGCCGAGTGCTATGACGCTAATGAAACCGACGTACATAGCGATCTGCCCGCCAAAGAAACTCCGGCGCGACTGTTTGATCGCCATGTCATGGTAGAAGTCGATCCGCTGCCGAGTAACTGCCCAAAGGGTGGCGAAGTCAAGCTGTCCGTCACGTGCCTCGGCAGCGATCTCACCCTCGTTCTGCTGCAGTTCGCCGGCCCGCTGTGCCCGTTCGGTTTGTTCCCTCCTGCCCTGTATGGCGCCAAGAAGACTTGCTACGGCACTGTTGCATTGGTCGTTCGCTCGACCCGAGACACTGATCTGATGGGCTCGAGACCAGTGTCGTCCGCTCCGGCCGGTTACCGCTTCCGGCGCGAGGTGATCGCAGTCGCAGTGCGCTGGTATCTGCGCTACGGACTGTCGTACCGCGACGTTGAGGAGCTGTTGGCCGAGCGCGACATCGAGGTCGATGACGTGACGATCTACCGGTGGGTGCAGACCTTCACCTCCGAGTTCATCGACGCCGCCCGACCGGCGCGCCACGCTGCGGGACGGAGGTGGTTTGTGGACGAGACCTACGTCAAGGTCGCCGGCAGATGGGCCTACCTTTACCGCGCGGTCGATCAGTACGGGCAGGTCATCGATGTCCTCGTCTCGACTCGCCGGGACGCCGCGGCCGCACGGGTGTTCTTCGCTCGTGCCTTGCGGTTCGGACCGGTTCCGATCGAGGTCGTGACCGACAGGGCGCCGGTCTATCCACGCATGGTCGAGGACTTGCAGCCGGGCCGGCCGCTCGACACGTCACCGAGCGGTACGCGAACAACATGATCGAGGCGGACCACGGCCGGCTCAAGGCGCGGCTACGGCCGATGCGCGGACTCAAGCGCCTGGCATCGGCGCGCACAGTCTCGGCCGGGCACGCCTTGGTGCAGAACCTGCGCCGCGGGCACTATGAGATGACCGCCGATCTGCCGGCGCATGATCGGGTTCGCGTCGCGTTCGACGAGCTGGCTCTATCCCTCTAACAGGCAGCGACTTGCCGACAAGGCCGCTACCCGCACGGTCCGTCGGA
>JAOPWD010000376.1 GCA_025965875.1 Pseudonocardiales bacterium | reverse complement strand
CTGATGCAGATTCGTTGTGGTGAAGGCGTTTGCCGACGTCTTCACGATCTGCGGTTCGTCCTCGCGGGCCGCCAGACCGTCGATCAGCTTGACGTAGCCGCGCACCGGGTCGAAGACGGTTCCTGAGTCGGGCTCGGCGTGCAGGACCCAGATCACTGGGTCGCCGGCCGTACGCGCAGCGTCGACCAAGCGCGACACCTGGTCGGCGATCTGTTGATTGCCCATGGCCTGCCAGGCCGGGCGCTGACGGAAGGATTCTTGGACGTCGATGACGACGAGTGCTCTGCTCATGGTGACGAGTCTGCGCCGCATGGGCGGTCCCGCCCAGACCGCATCAAGGCAGGATGCGGACCGATCTGGTCACACCGTCCGCCAGGTGGAGCACCCGGCCGCCCGCCGCCTCTAGCGTCGCGTCACTAGGGTGGAGTTGTGCGACTCACCGACTTCTGGCAGCGGATGGAGACGCGGTTCGGCGTGACCTACGCCCGCAGCGTGGCCGCCGATTACCGACTGCCCACGCTCGGCTCGACGGTCGACGAGGCCCTCGCCGCGGGCGTCGAGACCAAGACGATCTGGCGGGCTGTGTGCGCCGAATTCGAGATGCCGGCGCAACTGCGCTGAGCACGCGCGACACGCCGGGCGTGTCGCGCCTGAATGTCGCACACGTCGAACAGGTGTTCGGCTAGCCTGTCCACAACGGGAACCGGTTGTCCACAACTTCGCCGCGTTCGGCAAAGTTGTCGGTGGTCGGTCCTAACGTCGCCAGGCAACCGGGCCCGTCACGAGACAGCCCGCACAACTCACGAAGAGGTGTCTTGCAGATGGCCGCAGGTTTCGACCGGGAGAAGGCGCTCGACGTCGCCCTGGCACAGATCGAGAAGCAGCACGGCAAGGGCGCGGTGATGCGCCTCGGCGATCGCCCCTACGTGCCGATCGAAGTCATCCCGACCGGCTCGATCGCTCTGGACGTGGCGCTCGGCATCGGCGGCCTGCCGCGCGGGCGCATCGTCGAGATCTACGGCCCGGAAAGCTCGGGCAAGACCACGGTGGCCCTGCACGCGGTCGCCAACGCGCAAGCAGCCGGTGGGATCGCGGCGTTCATCGACGCCGAGCACGCCCTTGATCCCGAGTACGCGCGAGCCCTCGGTGTCGACACCGACGCATTGCTGGTCAGCCAGCCCGACACCGGCGAGCAGGCGCTCGAGATCATGGACATGCTGATCCGCTCCGGAGCCATCGACCTCGTGGTCGTCGACTCGGTGGCCGCACTCGTGCCGCGCGCCGAGATCGAGGGCGAGATGGGTGACAGCCACGTCGGCCTGCAGGCCCGGCTGATGAGCCAGGCCCTGCGCAAGATCACCGGTGCGCTCAGCAACTCGGGCACCACGGCCATCTTCATCAACCAGCTGCGCGAGAAGATCGGCGTCATGTTCGGCTCGCCCGAGACCACGACGGGCGGCAAGGCACTGAAGTTCTACGCCTCGATCCGCCTCGACGTCCGGCGCATCGAGACGCTCAAGGACGGCGGCGAGGCCGTCGGCAACCGCACCCGCTGCAAGGTCGTCAAGAACAAGGTCGCCCCGCCGTTCAAGCAGGCCGAGTTCGACATCGTCTACGGGCAGGGCATCAGCCGCGAGGGCTCGCTCATCGACGTCGGCGTCGAGCAGGGGTTCATCAAGAAGTCCGGTGCCTGGTACACCTACGAAGGCGACCAGCTGGGGCAGGGCAAGGAGAACGTGCGCAACTTCATGCGCGACAACCCCGACCTGGCCGACGAGATCGAGAAGAAGATCAAAGAGAAGCTTGGTATCGGCCCGCAGGTCGACAACGGTGTCCCGATCGAGGCGCTGCCGGCCCCGGTCGACTTCTGAGGTAGGCCCGCGTGACTACGGCCGAAGTACCCCCGGACGACGACGGCGGATCGCCGGGGGACCCGGAATCGGTGGCGCGCACGATCTGCTTGCGCCAGCTCGACCAACGGGCCCGGACCCGCGCGGAACTGGAAACGACACTGCGGCGCCGAGGGGTTCCCGACGACGCTGCCCGCTCGGTGCTCGACCGCCTCACCGAGGTCGGCCTGATCGACGACGACGCTCTGGCCGAGAGCTACGCAATGGCCGTGCACCGCGAACGCGGGTTGGCCGGGCGCGCCGTGGCGATGAAGTTGCGCCAGCGCGGCATTGACGAGCCGAGCGTCCAGGCGGCTGTCGGCCAGATCGACGCCGAGAGCGAGGCCGCGGCCGCCCGGGCGCTGGTCGCCCGTCGCCTGAAGGCGCTGCGCGGGCTCGATCCGCAGGCCCGGGCACGCCGGCTTGTCGGGCTGCTCGCCCGGCGGGGGTATCCGGCCGGCCTGGCTCACCAGATCGTGCGCGAATCCCTCGGCAACGCCGAGATCGGCCACCCCGCGGACCTCGACGACTAGTGGCCACTCGTGCCGCTATGCACGTCAAGCCGATGTTTGGCGGCCGCAAGCGCTGAGCCAACCCGCCGCGGGCCGGGCTTACGCGCGTCGTACTTGATTTGTTTGGCCAGCGTTCATAGCCTCGGGTAACCAGGAGTACCGCCTCGATGCCCACTCGGCGCCTCGCGTACGCGCAAGGACCCCGAGCGGGCAGCACATAGTTCTTGACCTCGACAGACAGAAAGGGCAGTACCGGACAGCATCCGCTGGTCCGCCTCATCCGGCGGGCTGAGCGAGTTCATGCATCTCGCGTTCTCCTGGCCGACGGTTGCGACGGACAGGAGAACGCGATGCACGGAGTCTGGTACGCGGCAGTCGGGGCAATATTCGTTCTCGGCGTCCTGTTCGTGGCGGCCTACGCGCGCCGCGGCAGCTCCTCCGGTGGCCGCCACGAAGCCGCGCTCGTCCCCCCCACCACCGAGACCGACGCCGAGATCGAGTCAGCGCGGCGGGTGGCCGCGGCCGAGGCGGCCTCGATCCGCCAGGTGGCGCAGACAGAGGCCGACGCCGTGCGCCGCGCAGCCGAGGCCGAGGCTGAGGCGGTTCGACGCTCGGCCCAGGTCGACTCGCGCGCCGCGCAGACCGAGGCAGAGACACTGCGGCGAACGGCGGCCAACCAGGCAGCGGCCGCGCTGGCCGACGCGCGGCGCGACGGCGAAGCCGAGATCGCCCGCATCACCGAAAGCGCCCGGCGGGCCGAACACGACCTCGCCGCCCAGGCCGCTCGGCTCGAGGAGACCGAGGCCCGCTTGGACGCCCAATCGGTGCGCCTCGAGTCCGAGGCGCTCGAGTTCGACCGCGCGTTGGCTCAGCTCACCGAGCGGCAGAAGGCGGTTGCCGTCGTCGCCACCGAACTGGAGGAGCGCTCGGCTGCCCTGGAGTTGCTGACGGCGGCGCACGAGCAGGAGCTGGCCCGCATCGCGGGGCTGACGGCCGAGGAGGCGAAGGCCGAGCTGCTCACCAGCGTCGAAGCCGCGGCTCGCCGCGACGCCGCGGTGCTGGTGCGCACCATCGAGAACGAAGCCCGGGCCGAGGGCACCGACCGGGCCCGCACGATCGTTGTCGAGGCGGTCCAGCGGGTCGCCAGCGAGCAGACCGCCGAGACGGTGGTCAGCGTGCTGCACCTGCCCACGGACGAGATGAAGGGCCGGATCATCGGCCGCGAGGGGCGCAACATCCGGGCCTTCGAGTCGGTCACCGGCGTGAACGTGATCATCGACGACACACCGGAGGCGGTGTTGCTGTCGTGCTTCGACCCCGTGCGCCGCGAGGTCGGCCGGCTCACCCTCGAGAAGCTCATCCTCGACGGTCG
>JAOPWD010000422.1 GCA_025965875.1 Pseudonocardiales bacterium | reverse complement strand
TGCAGGATGATGGGTTGGCTGGTTCAACTCCCCCCTTGCCCACCAGTGACGTGCCCGACCCGCTATCGGGTCGCGCACGATTTTTCCGCGGCGCTCGCATCGCTCGACATGCGACACCTGTGACGGGGCTGGTAGGACAGTCGCATGGACCTCATTGGCGACGCGCGGAATCTGCTCGGCCGGGCTAACACCGAGGCACACTTCGCGGCCACCCTGCTCAAGGCCCGCGGCCCGGGCGTCGCCCTGATCCCGCCGCACCGCTACGTCGCCGTGGTGCGGGCGCTGGAGGCCTACGGTCCGGCCGGCGCGGCGATCGCGCTGGCGTCGGCCGGTCACGGCAACTCGGTCGCGATCCTCGATGAGCGGGGACCGGTCACTTTCTCTGAGCTGGACAAGCGCAGCACTGCCTTCGCCAATGCCCTGCGCGCTAAGGGGTTCAAGCCCGGTAACAGCATCGGCATCCTGGTCCGAAATCACCGGGGCATCTACGAAGCGATCTTCGCCGGCGCGAAGCTCGGCGCCCGCACGCTGCTGCTCAACACCGATTTCGCCGGGCCTCAGCTGGCGGATGTCTGCAAGCGCGAGGACGTCACGGTGCTCGTGCACGACGACGAGTTCACGCCGATCGTCTCGGGTTACGAGCCGCCACTCGGCCACGTACTCGCCTGGATCGATGAGTCGGACCAGCCGGACGGCCGGCTGAGCATCGACGAACTGATCGCCGGCGCCAAGACCTCGACCCCACCGCGACCCGGCCGCAAGCAGCGCATCGTGTTGCTGACCAGCGGCACGACCGGCACGCCGAAGGGTGCGCCGCGTGACCTGGGGCTGTCGATGGTCATCCCGGGCGGCTACCTCTCCAAGATCCCGCTGCGTTCGGGACGCAGCGTGCTGCTCGCGGCGCCGGCCTTCCATGCGTGGGGACTGCTCAGTTCGATGCTTGCCCTCGGCCTGGGCAACACCCTCGTCATGGCCCGGCGCTTCGACCCCAAGGCCGCCGTGGCCACGCTGGAGGAGCACCACTGCGACGCGCTGATCACCGTGCCGATCCTGCTGTCGCGGCTCGTCGCCGCTGCCGACGCCGAGATCGGCGACCGCGATCTGTCCGCGCTGCGGATCATCGCGGTGTCCGGGTCGGCCCTCGCGCCCGAACTGGCCACGCGCACGATGGACCTGCTCGGCGACGTCGTCTACAACCTGTACGGCTCGACTGAAGTCGCCTACGCCACGATCGCGACGCCGGAGGATCTGCGCGCGGCGCCGGGCACGGTCGGCCGCCCGCCGTACGGCACCACGATCAAGCTGCTCGACCCGGCCGGACACGAGGTCACGGCGGGCGAGACCGGCCGCATCTTCGTCGGCAACTCGATCCAGTTCGAGGGCTACACCGGCGGGGGCAACAAGGAGCAGGTCGCCGGGCTGATGTCCACGGGGGACGTCGGCCATTTCGATCCCGACGGGCGGCTGTTCGTCGACGGCCGCGACGACGACATGATCGTCTCTGGTGGCGAGAACGTCTTCCCGCGCGAGATCGAGGAGTTGCTCACCACCCACGAGTCGATCGTCGAGGCCGCTGTCATCGGCGTCGAGGACGCCGACTTCGGCGCCCGGCTGCGTGCGTTCGTCGTGCGCAAGGACGAGGCCGGCATCGACGAGGAGGGCGTGCGCGACTTCGTGAAGGCGAACCTGGCGCGGTACAAGGTGCCGCGCGAGGTGCGGTTCCTCGACGAACTCCCGCGCAACCCGGCCGGCAAGGTCGTCAAACGGTTGCTCGCGGATTCCTGAGCGGCGGCCTCAGCCGGCGCAGACGCCGTCCAGTGCGGCCACAATCTGGTCGGTGACCGCCTGCTCATCCATGTTGGCGTCGACGATGTGCAGCATGCCGCGATCGCGGTAGTAGTCGACGAGCGGCCGGGTCGCCTCCTCGAAGACCTCGAGCCGGTTGGCCACGGTCGTCGGGTTGTCGTCGTCGCGGCCTTCGATCTCGGCGCGGGCCAGGATCCGGCGCATGAGCTCGTCACGGGGCGCGTCGAGATAGATCACCGCGTTCGGGCTCGCCCCGGCCTGCTCGGCGAGTTTGCGGGCCTCGACGGCCTGCTCGACCGAGCGCGGGAAGCCGTCGAGCAAATAGCCGTTGGCATCGGCGGCTGCCAGCACCTTCGGCATCAGCAGGCCCAGGATCACGGCGTCAGGCACCAGATCACCGCGTTGCATCAGCTCCGAAACGCGGCGTCCCAACGGCGTCTGGGCCTCGACCTCGGCGCGCAGCAGATCGCCGGCGGCGATGTGTTCGAGGCCGAGCCGCTGCGCCAGCCGCTCACCCTGGGTGCCCTTACCCGAGCCGGGTGGTCCGATCAGCAGGAGGTTCATTGCTGACAGCCTCGCATTTGGCGGCCCGAAACGCGAGAATCGCTATTTGTCTCGTATGCACTTTATATTCAACGCCTGGCCATGCGCTTGGCCCAGCATCGGAAGTTCACCCTGACCAATCCCGGAGGACGTCGTGCGCCCAGCAAGACCTCGCACCATCATTGCAGTCGGCGTCCTCGCGGCACTGGCCACCATCGGCGCCACAGCGCTCACGAACACCGCGGCTGCAGCGCCATCGAGCGGCCCCGTCGTCAACGAGGTCTACGGCGGCGGCGGCAACAGCGGCGCGACGCTCAAGAACGACTTCATCGAACTGGCCAACCGTTCGGCTGCTCCGATCGCGGTCGACGGCTGGTCGGTGCAGTACATCTCAGCGGCTCCCGGCGTAACGACGACATGGTCGGTCACGCCGCTCGCCGGCTCGATCGCCGCGGGTGGGCGCTACCTCATCGGTGAGGGCGCCGGCGCCGGTGGAACCGCGGACCTGCCGCCGACCCAGGCCGCGGGCGGCACGAACATGTCCGGCACCTCCGGAACCGTCGCCCTGGTGAACTCGGCCACCCCGCTCACCTGCAAGACAGCCGCCGACTGCGCCGCCGACCCCAGCGTCATCGACCTCGTCGGCTACGGCACCGCAGTCGTGCACGAAGGTGCTGCTGACGCACCGGTCACGGCCAGCACCACGTCCGTGCAGCGCACCAGCGCGCCGGACACCGACAACAACGCCACCGACTTCGCTGCGGGTACGCCGGCGCCGGTGAACAGCAAGGGCGAGACCACTCCCGGCGGCGACCCGACGGACCCCGGTCAGCCTGGCACCGCTCGAATTCACGACATCCAGGGCACCACAAGGATTTCGCCGCTGAACGGCAAGCAGGTCACCAACGTGCCCGGCATCGTGACCGGTGTGCGCA
>JAOPWD010000352.1 GCA_025965875.1 Pseudonocardiales bacterium | reverse complement strand
TCCGACGTCTGGACGGTCAGTTGCAACGTCCAGGCTCCGCCCGCCGGGAAGGTGAGGCCGATGTCCTCACTACCCGTTGCGGTCGCGCCATCCGCGTCGGGCAGGCGCAGGGGTAGCGGCCCGAGTGCGCCGGCCTTCCTGGTGAGCGAACCCCGCAGCGCCGTCAACGCGGACGGTCGACCATCGGCCGACTTCACCTTCACGTGCAGGATCGTGTCGCCCACCCGGCGCTCGTCGACTCGGACGGACAACGTGACGTCACCGACCGTGGCCGTGCGCTGGTAGGGCTTGACGTAGCTGGCTCGCGCAGGCACGGTGACGACGAGGGCAGCCGTGATGACCAGCACGAGCAGGCCGATCACCGATTCGGCGATGAGCCCCCGTTGCAGATTTCGGGTACTGAGCGGCAGGTTCTCCGTCGCCGGTCGTTCCAGAGTGAGCAGACCGCCGCTGCCCCGCGCAGTGGTTGGTAGCGGCCCGGGTCGGGTGGGCGCAGGTGCGGATACCAGGTTGCGATGCACCCATCGGCGCGCGATGTTGCCCAGGCCGAGCACGACAACCACGATCGCGATCTTCACCAGCAGCAGTCGTCCGAACGTCGTATGGATGAGCGCACCGAACGAGCCGACGTCGCGCCAGCTCTGGTACCCGCCGGTTGTCACCAGAACGAGGACACAAGCCAGAGCCACCTTGGAGAACCTGGGCAGAACGGCCCGCAGATCTGCTGCGCGCTCCGGTGGGCGCAGGCTGACAACGAGCAGAGCCAGACCGCCCAGCCACACCGACATCGCGCCGAGGTGCATCACGTCCGAGACCACGGCGACGGGCGACTGCATCCCCGCCGCGGCGTGACCGGCGAGGGACCAGGTCGACATCAGCCCGAGAGTCATGGGTACAGCCGCGCCCCTCAACGCCGGACCGACCAACCGATTCGGGCGAACCGCGGGAGGCCCGCCTCGGCTCGACCGCTTGGCGGGGGGCTTGGCGGGGCTGATACGCGACACGATCGCCGTCCGCGCCGACAGCAGGGTGAAGAGAAGGCCGGCAAAGGCGACAAGCAGGTAGAAGCGCAGCGCGTACAGGACGTCGAAGCGGCGGGAATGCGTGTCCAACGAGGACGGCGCCGACCAGATGGCGGAGATCGCGCGGCTACTGGCCCACACCCCCTGTAGCACCATGGATCCCAATGCGGAGACCAAAAGCAGGCCAAGCCCGACAGACAGCATCCGGCGGGTGCGCACGTCGGCTAGCCCGGCCGGCCACAGGGCGAGGGTGACCAGCAGAATGCCCGGACCCATGATCAGGCCCAGGTAGCCCAGCGACCGCATGATCCCCAACAGGAAACTGGCCGTGTCGTTACGTCCGGCCCCGGGGACCTTCCCGGTCACCGCGCTCGGCGCACCGATCGAGAACCGGAAGGTTCCAGACACCGGATGGGTGTCGCTGGAACTGACGTGCCAGCTGACCACGTAGGTCCCGCGCGCCAAACCCGGCCGCAGACCGACCTGAATGCGGTTGGATCGCGAATCCACCGACGCCACAGTGCCCACGTCGACCCGCTTCAGATGGTCGTTGAAGACCTGAATGCTCTCGTCGGCGATCTCGACCGACTCCCCGAAGGTCAGCGTGACCCGTTGCGGCGCGCTCGACAGCACGTCGTTCGGCGCCGGATCGCTGCCCTCGAGTTGAGCGTGCGCGGACGCGGACGCCATGAACGCGCTCATACCGAGGCCGAACAGGACCACGAACAAGCAGAGGCGCCGCACAAGGCGATGGACTATCCGCATGAAACTTCCCCCCCGAGAGCATGCTGCGTGCGACTTCAGCATCCTGCCCGAACCTCGTTTGCACTACCTGTTTGCAGGGGAGTCGCACACCCCCCGTTCTGGGGGTGGTTACTTGGTCTCGTCGTCGGGGGCCGCTGAACTGCTGGCGCCGGCAATCGGCAGGTCGAGATCGACCGAGGTCCCGCCCCGTTCCCCGGAATACACCCGCATGTGCCCACCCAGATCGTCGGCCGCGTCACACAACAACGGCAGACCGAAGTGGCCCTCCGCGCGTCGGTCGACGCCGGTCGAAGGCAGCCCCACGCCGTTGTCGCGCAGCCGGACCCGGATCGTTTCGCGGTCGCCGGTCACCGTCACTTGCGCATGAGTCGCCTGCGCATGCTTGGCGATGTTGTCCAGGCACTCTCGTACACACCGGTAGACCAACGCCGCGCTCTCCGGCCCCGGATCGACCTCCAATGCGACGGCGACATCGACCGTGATGCCGGCTCTTGAACGCAGCTTGTCAGCCAGGGTTTCGACAACGACACCGAGGCCCGCCGCGGTGAGATCCGGCGGGTAAAGATCGATCATCAGCGTTCGCAACGAATGCAGCGTCCTCTGGACCACGTCCCCGATCAAGGCGACCAGGCGCTGCGACGGCGCACCGGCATCCGTGGGCATGATGTCCTCGAGTGTCTCCGCGGCATATCCGGCCGAAGCCAGATCTGGGACGACTCCGTCATGCAGGTCGCGAGCAATCTGGCGTCGCTCCCGACCGGACGCCATCAGGACGTTGTTGAGTAGTCGACTTCGCTCGTCGTGGGCGTGCCCGACCCGCCGCACGAGCCACACCGCGACCGGCAGTTGGGTCACCAGCAGGATCAGCAGCGCGAGCAGCGCAAAGGGTACGAGTTGTGACTTGAGTTGGTGCTCGGCGGTCACGACCCGCTGGTCAGTCGTGTACATCTCGAACGCAAGTTGCGTTCCGTCGTCGAGCGTCAGCGGGATATACACCTCGACCAGATCCTTGTAGCCGGTCTCACTGATGTTCTCGGCATCGGTCAGATTGGAGACTGCGGCGGTGCTCTTCTGTGCGTCGATCGTCTCGGCCACGTCGGCATGCAACGGAAACCTGGATCCCATCGCCGTGCGGTCGTCTGAGTACACGACGGTCCCATCCCGCCGCCAAACCTTGATCCGCACCAGTGATCCGTCGCGGGTTCGTACTCGCATCGCGGCGTCCAGTCGAGCGATGGCCGCCGTGTCTCCCTTGATCGCGGCCGGCAGCAGCGGCGCGAAGACCGTGTCCCTGACGACGCGGGAGCTGCGGAGTGCCTCGGCCAGCGCGGCGTTGCGCGCGAGATGACCCGCCACGACGGACGCCCCGAACCCGACAACGCCGAAAGCGAGAACCGCCGTTGCCACCAAGGCGACGACGGCCCGACTGACCGGCGAGCCACGGCGTGCCCGCCATGGCCGGACGGCAAAATTAGCGATCTTCACTGCCGGCGATCAGCCCCAGCCGCTGCGCCTTCACGACTGCTTCCAGCTGAGAGTGGACCTCGAGTTTGACGTGAATGGACTTGACATAGCTGCGGCAGGTATTCACGGTGATGTTGAGGATCCGCGCGATGTTGTCGACCTTGACACCGTTGCCCAACAGGGTCAACACGTGCGTTTCGCGACTCGTGAGGGCCGTCATCGGTTCACCTTGTTTGGGCGCCGCCGACCGCACCTCGTACAACGACGGCGCGACCAGCATCGAGCCATGTTTGGCGTCCTTCAGAATCGACAAGGTCTCCTGGAGAGGACCCGATTTCGACGCGAACGCGCTTGCGCCGGCCTGCGAAGCCTTGGCCACCCAGGACGGATCGAGGTGGGCGGACAGCACGACGATTACCGCGTCCGGAGCGGCCTCACGGATCTTGCGCGTGATGTCCAGGCCGCTGTCTGCGCCTAGTTCGAGGTCCATCACCACGACGTCGGGACCGGTTCGCATGACGAGATCAAGCGCAAGAGGGCCCGTCGACGCCGTTCCGACGCATTCGAAGCCCGGCTTGGCGTCGAGCGCCATGGCCAGCGACTGAGCGAAGGTTACGTGGTCGTCCACCACGAGCACCCGAAGCGTGCCTCGAGTTGCCTGAATATCCTGATGCACGAGTGCCACCGCCACGGCCATTGTTCCCCCCGGTTGCCAGGCCTGGAGGTCGGCCCATCCTGATGAGCTCGCAACCTCCGCTTAAGTAATGACTCTGTCAAATTTGAGCCCGACATACGCCCCCCATTATTGGTGGTAGTGAAGACCAAAGGTTAGGGATGTGAAGTAAGTCCAGATCGGCGAATATTGTTCTCTGCGCACTAGCGCGATCGTGACCGAGCACCAACCGGACCGGAGGTATTGGTGATCCGGGTACTCGTGGTTGACGATCAGGCGCTTATCCGTGAATCCGTCAGCGCCGTTCTGACAGCCGCGGGCGACATCGCCGTCGTGGGCAATTCGGTTAACGGGTACGAGGCCATCAACGACGTTGCCCTCACCAGCCCGGACGTGGTGCTGATGGACCTCTCGATGCCTCGGATGGGCGGACTGGAAGCGACGAGGCACCTACTTGGGCAGGATCCTTCCATTCGTATCGTGCTTTTCACGTCAGCGCCGGACGGCCGACAGGTCAGCGATGCGCTGCGGCTCGGCGCAGTCGCCTGCGTATTCAAGGGCGCCGGGCGGACCGAACTCCTCCGTGCCGTTCGAGCAGCGGCGCTCTGCGCCTGATCCGCAGATAGCTCATCACCGCGAATCCTCGCGGTGATGAGCTATGAGACGTTGTCCGGGACGGTCCGCGCCTGGGGGAAGCCGCAGACCGTCCCCGGTTCATCAGCAGGTGCTGTTGTCCACCCGACGGATCGGGCAGGATCCCGATGGCGGGGGCAGCACCCGCTGAATCCCCCACTGGCCGACCTGCGTGAACGGTCGCCGCAGGTCGCCGTAGAAGTAGTCCCCAGGCGCCTGCTGGGTTCCGCCAGCACCGCCGACGACCGACGCGTCGAAGGACTCCCACGGTCCGACCCCGCGCGCCGACGTCCAGTTGGCGCCTTCCAGTGCGCTGTCCTCGGACCAGTTCAGACCGCCCAGGCTGAACGCGTGGGCGTTCTCGCTACCAGGACTGACCAGGACGTGGACTATTTCCGGGTCGCCGGCATAGCTGGTGAGGTAAGGAACCGACCCTGGGTT
>JAOPWD010000323.1 GCA_025965875.1 Pseudonocardiales bacterium | reverse complement strand
AGTTGATCCCGGTCGCCCCACCACGCCTGCTGCCCGGCTATGTCGACACCGCGCAGCAGTACGGTCAGTCCGTCTACAACCTCGGGCTGGCGCCGGACGAACTCTCTGCGATGCCCTCGGTGCACGTAGCGTGGGCCGTTCTCATCGGCTGGGCGGTCGTGCGGGTCAGTACCAGCAACTGGCGCTGGGTCGCGCTCGCGCACCCGGTGCTCACGATCTTCGTGATCACGGTCACCGCGAACCACTTCTGGCTCGACGGGGTCGTCGCGATCGCAGTGGTCGCTGCCTGCGTCGGGGGCCAACGCGCCGCGGCACGAGCGGTGCGGGCCTGGCGGGTGCGGCATGGTTCAGCGTTGCGCTCGAGCGCGGAGCCGTTGGAGCCGATCCTGCAGTGACCGAATGGCTGCCGACGCGACCGTCGCTCGCCGGGGCGCGCTAAGCCAGCTTGCCGCCTGCGCGGGGCGTCCTGGCTGCTCAGGCCAGCCAGACGGGCCAGACAGCTGGTCCTCCATCAACCGGGGTCACCGGTCAGCGTGGCGGCCCTCCACCGGCTCACCTGCGTACGTCTCACCTGAGTAGGTCGCTTCGCGGGGAGCGACGTACCCGGGTCGCGCCGGCGGGGCAGTCGCCTCGGCGGGGACCGGGTAACCCTGCGGCCGCGTGTCGTAATCCTGCGGCGGGACGTCGCCCACAGGTTCCGCGTCGGTGGCTTCTGCGACCTCGGCGCGCTTGGCCAGCTGCCGGTTCTCCTTGGCCAACTCGCGGCGCTCGCGACGCAGCCGGCGTTGGCGCCTGCTGCCGGCCTTCAGCATGAACAACCCCAGCAACGCCGCCACGAGAATGGCCGCACCGGCCACCGCGAGCCAGAACGCGTCGACAGTCCAGGACCAGCGCCACATGTGGACGGTGATCTGGGCGTCGTCGTTGGCCACGACCAACTCGACCGCCGCGACAACGGCGGCTGCTAGTAAGAGCAATCCCACAATGATCATCAGGTCTCCTCAGGAGCGGGCCAGGCGCCAGTGGGGCGCGGGACTACCGTCCTCATGACCCTTCCCCGGATTCGGTGCGGGTAAACCCTCGTTGCGCGGGCCAAGCAGCGACGGGTTAGCTGGTTACATGACTCATCGACTCGCAGGCACTGTCGCACTCGTTACCGGCGCTAGCAGCGGAATCGGGGCGGCGACCGCCCAGATGCTGGCTGACGAGGGTGCCGCCGTCTCGTTGGTGGCCCGGCGCCGCGACCGGCTCGACGAACTTGCCGCCGGTATCGGCGAGGCCGGTGGTCGCGCCCTCGTCATCGAGGCTGACGCCACGGATGAGGAGCGGGTGCGCGCCGCCGTCGCCCAGACCGTGGCCGAGTTCGGCCGCCTGGACGTCGTCATCGCGAACGCCGGCGTCATGTTGCTCGGCCCGATCGTCGACGCGCCGATCGAGGAGTGGACGCGGATGGTCCAGCTCAACATCCTCGGTCTGATGTACACCACCCACGCGGCCCTGCCGCACCTGCTTCAGGCCGCCGCTCAGGACCCGCGGCAAGTGGCCGACCTCGTCCTCATCAGCAGTGTCGCGGGCCGGGTCGCGCGCGAGGGCAGTGGTGCCTACAACGCGACCAAGCATGCGGTCGGGGCTTTCGGCGAGGCGCTGCGCCAGGAGGTGACGCGACGTCACGTGCGGGTCAGCCTGGTCGAACCAGGTGCGGTCGCCACCGAGTTGGCCAGCCACAACCGTCCGGAGATCCAGGACGGTCTCCGGGCCCGGTTCGCCGATATGGAGCGCATGGCGGCCGACGACATCGCTGACGCGATCACCTACATCGTCACCCGGCCGCGTCGGATGGCCGTCAACGAGATGCTGATCAGGCCCACCGAGCAGCAAGCGTGACGCCCAACCCAGAACGAGTAGAGGTCAGTGTCGCGGACGCGGATCCGCGCTCGATCTACTCGTGGCTCACCGCCTCATTGATCCCGCGCCCGATCGCGTGGGTGTCCAGCCGCTCCGCAACCGGCGTCGACAACCTGGCCCCGCACTCGTTCACGACGGTGGCCGGGGTTGACCCGCCGACGCTGTGCTTCGTGTCGGTCGGGCACAAGGACTCGCTGGCCAACGTCCGTGCGACCGGCGAGTTCGTCCTCAACATTGGCACCGTGCAGTTGCTGCACGTCATGAACGACTCGGCCACGAACTTCCCGGCACACGTCAGCGAGTTCGATGCCGCGCACGTGCTGCGCGAGCCCAGTGTCACGGTGGCTCCGCCCCGCGTCGCGTCGGCCCCGATCGTGTTCGAGTGCCGGGCCGCCGGTGAGCACGAAATCGGAGACTGCGTGATGGTGTTCGGCGAGGTGCTGCACATTGCCGCCGCTGCCGGTGCGCTCGCCGATGACGGGCTACCTGATGCGGCCGCGGTCGCCCCGTTGGCCCGGCTGGGCCGCGCCCAGTGGTCGACGCTGGGCGAGATCATCGACCTGAGCCGGATCCGCTACGACGACTGGCAGCAGGGCGAGCGCAGCGGCTGAGCGTTACTGGCCGAGCGGCAGGCCTGCTTCGGCGCTGGCAACCGGCACGGCCGGCATCGGGTTGGTGTTGGTGGGCAGGCCGTTCAGCGGCAGGCAGGTGCGGCAGAACTCCGCACCGAAGGCGTTGAGGTGAATGCTGCGGTGCACCGTGCGCGGCCACCGGCCGGCACGCTTGAGCGCGTCGGCCACCTTGGGCTGGGCCTCGACGAGTTGGTAGCGCTGCGGGTTGCTCACCTGTTCCTTGGAGAACTCGACCATGCCCAGCCGGTTCAGGTTCGTCAGGTACTGATGGATCCACTCGACGTTGCGGCAGCCCGCGTGTTCGGCGATCATGTTCAGCCCGCCGGCCACCAGTTCCGAGCCGATTCCCAGCGGTCGGTTGGTCCGCACGTCGATCGAGGGCTGTGGGCCCTGCAGGTAGAGGAAGCGCAGGATGCGCGCCTCGTCCGGGGTGATCTCGGAGAGGATGCGGGCGAAGGCGGGATGGGTGTCCTCGATCACGTGCACGTCATTCGAGCGGCGCAGCAGTTCGATCCCCCGCGCCTGCAGGTCGTGCGTCGTCGCGCCGGCGGGCACGATCGTCTCGGGCACGCCACGTTCGTCGGTCGCGTCGCTCAGGCCGAGCGCACGCCAGGCCGCACTGCGCGCGTCCGAGGCCAGCCCGGCGACGACGACGGCCGGCGGCTCGCCGCTGGTCGTGCGCTTGATCACCGTGCTGGTGGCCGCGATCGAGGTCTGCAGCGACCACGCCGTCACCCTCCACCAGGACTGCGCGGCCACGCGGGCCAGATCGGGGACCCGATTGAGAATGTTCGCGTCCGGGGTCAGGGGAGGCAGCGTCGAGCGCGTGGCTGGCACCACGACGGCCTTGCGCGGTTCGCTCACATCACACTCCGAAGATCGCCAGGTGGAGGAAGCCGGCGAACAGCCCCAGCGCACCGCCGTGGACGAACAACAGCCATTCGTCCTGCTTGATCGCCGAGCGCAGCATCTCCACGAAATCGTCCGGACCCATCGTGCGCATCTGGCCCGCGATGAAAGCGTAGATCCTGGATCCTTGGCGCCTGTTGAACTCAGGTTCGGCAAACGCTACCGGAGCGAAGTTCGTCGCGCCGCTGGCAACCGAGTTGCGGATCTTGTCGTACTCCTTGGAGCCGATCGCCAGCCGCAGCGCCACCCGAGCCGGACCTACCGCCGCATCGACGGCTGGGCGGATGGTGTCCTCGAGCATCTGCATGGTGCGGTCGCTGCGCGGGCCGCTGAGCAACTCCTCACCGATGTTCTGCAGGGTGATTAAATTGTCGGCGATCAGCTGCGCGTAGAGGTCGGTGATCTCGGCCTGGCGCTTGATCAGCAGTCCCTGCCGCCACGGAATCCACTTGTTCGGGTGGATGGGTTCGAAGATCATCGCGATGCCGATGTAGTTGACCAGCCAGCCGATGACCACGCCGCCGAGCGGCAGGACGTACCAATGCGGCCACAGGTGCAGGATGCCGACGAGCAGAAAGCCCATCGGGAACCCGAAGTAGAAGCCGAAGCGCTGCATGAAGCGCAATTCCTTGCGACCCATCGTGATGAAGAGCTCGTTCAACAGTTCGGGATGGGCGGAGAAGTACCGGATCACCATCAGCTTCGCGTCGATGAGTTGGTCGATGTTCGCGCCGATGTCGTCGGTGATGACCTTGATGATCCGCGGCAACTGCTGGCGCACCCGCGTGTGCACCGCCTCCTTCACGACCGGCGGAAGGTCGCGCCAGAGTTGCGGATACTCCGCCATCATGATCTTGTCGACGACCAGGCGGATCTCGAGCACCGCGACCTTGGCCAGGTGCTCGGCGATGCGGTCCGGCTCGAGCTCGCGGTAGAAGTCCGCGATGCTGCCGAGCTTGGCCAGCCCCTTGTCGACCGCGATGCTGGCCATCTTGTCCGCCCGCGACGGCACGATGCCCTGCCAGCCCAATCCACCGTCGTAGCGGATCAGCGGCAGGACCTGGACGCGGCGTGGCAGGATCGGGAACAGCACCTTGAGCAGCGGGACCTTGAAGCCGTGGAAGCGGATCGGCCGGAACAGCATGAGCACGCCGGTCCAGTTGGTGATGTAGCCGATGACGCCGGTGAACAATGGCACGCTGATCAGATCGATCAGCAGCTTGTGATCCATTCACCGTCCCCGGCCAGTCGGTGGGCGCCGCTGGTCGGTGCCCGACGGACGCGACCGGTTATGCGCACGCCCGACACATCATGAAGACTGCGTGCTGACACGTCCACTCCAAGGCCGTGCCCGGAGGCGGTGATGCAGCTGCCCGGCGCGAGCACGCTCACCGCGTGGCAGCGCCAGCAAGCACCTCGCGGGGGCGCCCGAAAGGGCATGGGCCGAGCTCAGCGACGGCTGGATCTACCCCGCCTGGGTGGTCGGGGCGACGCACGTGCGCGCGGTGGACGAGACCTGGCCGAGAACCGGCCGGACCGAAGGCCGCCAATACCCACTCGGCGCCGTGTACCGACGCGTGATCTCCGCCCGGGCGCTGCAACAGTCGTCGGCCCGTTCAGGTGTCCGATGCCTGGCTGTCGCCCGTGATTCATCCGGGCGCGACAGGGTGCGAGGAACTGCTCACACCTGGAGGGCCTATGAAGCGGTACCGCAAAGCGACTCTCGCAATCCTCGCCACCGGCGTCCTGGCGCTGTCCGTTGCTTCGGCCGCCGCCGCGGCGGCCGGCAGTCCCGGCGACGAACCCGGGAAGGATGCGTTCGCCTTCGGGGTGATCGGCGACATCCCCTACGGCGACACGCAGATCGCGAACTTCCCGCACGTGATCGCCCAGATCAACGCCGACCCGAAGGTGACCTTCGTCGACCACCTCGGTGACATCAAGAGCGGGTCGAGCCTGTGCAGCGACGCCTACTTCGCGCAGATCAAGTCGGACTTCGATCAGTTCCGCGACCCGTTGGTGTACACGGTCGGCGACAACGAGTGGACCGACTGCCATCGAGCCAACAACGGCGGCTACAACCCGCTCGAGCGGCTGTCCGCAATCCGGACGTTGTTCTTCCCCCGGCCGGGCTACACGCTCGGGCAGCACAGCGTGCCGGTCACGTCGCAGGCCACGTCGGGTTTCCCGGAGAACGTCCGCTACACCCGTGCGGACGTCTCCTTCGCCGCTGTGCACATCGTCGGCAGCAACAACAGCCTCGCTCCGTGGACCGGCAACACCACGCCCACCCCGGAGCAGACGGTGGAGGTCCTGGACCGGACCGCGTCGGTGATCCAGACCATCCGCGACGCGTTCGCATCCGCCAAGGCTCATCACAACCGGTCTGTCGTGTTGCTCACCCAGGCCGACATGTTCGACCCGACGGTGGGAACCCCGAGCTTCGCCGACTACTTCGCCTTCGCGCCGATCGTCAAGGCCATCGCGCAGGAATCAGCATCCTTCCGGGCGCCGGTCTACCTGTTCAACGGGGACAGCCACGTCTACAACAGCGACAAGCCGCTGGGCACCGGCTCGAGCTGGCTGTCGTTCTACGGCGTCAACTCCCCCGTCAACAACCTGTCCCGAATCACCATCGACGGCTCCACCGGCGTCGACAACTACGTGCGGGTGACGGTGGATCCGCACAGCACGCAGGTGCTCACCTGGACCAAGGTGCCGTTCGCTTCCTGACGGCGCCCGGCTTTGCACCTTTCAGCGCCCTGGATCAGGCCGATTCGGGGCGCCGAAAGGTGCAAAGCGCGGGTCAAGCGGCGGGTGTGGGCGCAGGCGCAGCGCCTTCGAAGTCGAGTTGGCGCCACGCCTCGTAGGCGGCCAGCGCCGCGCAGGTGGACAGGTTCAGCGAACGCCGCCCGGCGAGCATCGGGATCCGGACGCGATCGGTGATGGCCGGGTCGGCCAGCACCGCGTCGGACAACCCGGTCGTCTCGGGGCCGAACATCAGCACGTCGCCCGCCTGATAGGCGATGTCGGCATAGGACGTCGCGGCCCTGGTGGTGAACGCGTACACCCGGGCCGGCAGTACCGCGGCCCACAGGTGCGCGAGCGTCGGATGCACCGTGACGTTTGCGAGCTCGTGATAGTCCAGGCCGGCCCGGCGCAGTTGCGCGTCGGTCATCGTGAACCCGAGTGGTTCGACCAGGTGCAGGTGTGCCCCGGTCGCCGCGACCGTCCGGATCGCGTTGCCGGTATTGGGCGGGATGCGTGGCTCGACGAACACGAGATGGAACACAGGATCTCCTCCGCTTTGCACCCTTCCGCGAGGCGGATCCACCCGGCCGTCGCAGCACGGGTGGTTAGGACGCTTTCGGACAGTAGCGCGGCCAGGGG
>JAOPWD010000300.1 GCA_025965875.1 Pseudonocardiales bacterium | reverse complement strand
CTGCGACGTTTCCGTCCGGGCAGGGGAGCGATTTTGCCGGCCGGATAGTCGATCTTGGAGCGGGCGTGCAGGGTGTCGCCGTCGGCGAGGAAGTCATCGGATTTACCGACGAACGCGCGTCGCAGGCCGACTTCGTGCTTGTCCCGGCCAACCAGGTCACGGCCAAGCCCGCGGCCGTCGATTGGGACCAGGCCGGCGCGCTGAAAGTTGCCGGAACAACGGCATATGCCGCTGTTCGCGCGGTGGCGCCGAGGGCCGGCGAAACCGTGGCGGTCAGCGGTGCCGCCGGCGGAGTCGGGTCGTTGACCGTGCAGCTGGCGCGGCGGGCCGGCGTGCAGGTCATCGGCATCGCGGGCGCGTCGAATAGCGACTGGCTCCGGTCGCTCGGTGTCGAGCCGGTCATCTACGACGATCGGCTTGCCGAACGCCTGGGTGCGGCCGCACCGGCAGGCATCGACGCGTTCATCGACACCCACGGCGGCGGCTATGTCGAACTCGCGCTCGAACTGGGGGTCCAACGCGGGAGGGTTGTGACGATCACCGACTTCGCCGCCGCGGAGAAGTTCGGCGTGCAGGCAGTGGGAGGTGCCGAGGCCAGCACAGCATCGGTACTGGCCGATCTGGCCGCGTTGATCGCCTCCGGTGAGCTGACCGTGCCAATCGCGGGGAGGTACCCCATCGAGAACGTCCGGAATGCGTACACCGAACTGGCCAAGCGGCACACCCGCGGCAAGATCGTCCTGCGTATGCGGTGAACTCGCCGCTCCTCGCGGCGGGCACCTCATCGAAATCGTCTTGAACCCACTCGGCCTGATCCCGAGCGGGCCCAGCGGCACCGGGCGCTGGCTACGGGTCTACGCCATCTCGCTCAAGAATACGTCGTCCAGATCGACAAGATCCTCCGCGCGCGGACTCGAGAAGCGGATCTCCACGACTCGGCGCACGATCACCGACGCAGCCCATGTCGAGACCGCGAAACAGCTCCGTGCGGGCTATGGGCAGCGAGTCGGGCATCAACGGGGGGACGGTTCGGCCGATGAATCACGCTCTGCCCGATCGGTTCACGGTGTCCGCAGTGATACACGAAAGTGGTACACGAGAGCCCGGAATCCGTGTCCAACCGTGTCCAAGGCTGGTCACCTACGATGCATACAGGCCAGTTTTTCCGGGGCCTCCAGGCCAAGAGGCCCCGTTTACGGGCGTCGTTTTGCCTCGTGGCACCAGTGGCAGGCCGCGTAGCCCACGCTCAGCAGGATCGGCACCTCACGTCGACGGGCCTCGGCGAACGCCTCGTCAGACCAGGGCCACCAGTCGACCGGGTTGTCGGCATGCTGGCGCAGATAGGGCGACGTC
The DNA here is from genome assembly GCA_025965875.1 of Pseudonocardiales bacterium. Classification (GTDB taxonomy): domain Bacteria; phylum Actinomycetota; class Actinomycetes; order Mycobacteriales; family Jatrophihabitantaceae; genus QHCC01. The sequence goes on along the minus strand of JAOPWD010000300.1, from coordinate 6,703 downwards.
GACGCCTCGAGCCGGTTCATACCCACCACCCTGCCAGCAGCAGGGCGCCCCGTGTCGCACGTCCAGGCAGCGGCCGTCCAGCAGGACGCCGATCAGGCTCAGATCCAGTCGCCGCCGACCATCACCCGCTGCAGCCGAAGATCGGCATCCAGCACCACCAGATCGGCGGCCAACCCGGCGCTGATCGCACCGCACTCGTCCTGCAGGGCGAGCAGCCGGGCCGGCGTCGTCGAGGCCGCGGCTACCGCCTGCTCGATGCTCAACCCCACCTGCAGGACGGCTCGACGCACCGCCTTGTCCATCGTGAGCGTGCTGCCGGCCAGCCGATCGTCGGCCGACCAGGCCTTGCCATCGGACACCCGAACGGTCTGATCGCCGAGGGTGTACTCGCCGTCGCCGATGCCGGCGGCGCTGATGGCGTCGGTGATGAAGATCAGCGATTCCGGTGCGGCCCGAGCGACCAAGCGGATCAGCGCGTCGTGCACGTGCACACCGTCGTTGATCATCTCGACGAACACTCCGCCATCGAGAGCGGCCACCGACGGGCCGGGCGCGCGGTGCTCGAAGGAGCCCATCGCGTTGAAGAGGTGGGTGGCCAGCGTCGCGCCGGCGGCGAAGGCCCCGGCCGCCTGCTCGTAACTGGCATCAGAGTGCCCGACCGCCGCGATGACTCCACCCTCGACCAGGTCGTCGATCACCTCATGGGCACCGGGCAGTTCCGGCGCCACCGTCATCGTGCGCACCGAACCCTGGCCGGCCTCCAGCAGCTTGCGGAGCACCATCGGGTCGGGCATCAGCAGATTCTCCGGCCGTTGCGCGCCACAGCGGGCCGCGCTCAGGAAGGGTCCCTCGATGTGGGCACCGACGACGCCACCAGCGTCGGTGAGGTCGGCAATCCAGCCGAGCTGCTCGCAGAGCTGATCGACCGGCTGGGCCATCAAGGACACCAGCGTGCGGGTCGTTCCGTGACTGCGGTGGAACCGGACTGCCGCGGCCAGGTCGGCGGCTGATCGGGTCACGTCGTGGCCGCCGCCGCCATGCATGTGCAGGTCCAGGAAACCTGGTACCAGCCAGCAGCCCGTGAGATCGATCCGCCCGTCCCGGGCAGATCCTGGGTCTGGACTGACGGAGGCGGGAGCCGGGCGGACGGAGGCGATGCGGCCGTCCGCGATCCGCACCTCACCGTCAGCGACAACTCCTGCCGGAGTGACCACGCGTGCCCCGGTCAGCACGGTCATCGGACTGCGCCCTTCTCGTAGCTGTGCCCAGCGGCTTGGACGTCGCCCACCAGTCGCCAGGCCAGCAACGCGGCACCGGCTCGGCTGGCGTCGGTGCCCAGCAGTGCCGGGCGGATCTCCGGCGCGGGCCGCCAGCGCAACCGTGCCTCCAGTCCGGCGCGAACCGGGTCGAACAGCGCCGGGCCCGCCTCGGCCAGGCCCCCGCCGAGCACCACGACCGCCGGGTCGAGCAGCTGGACCGCGGTAGCCAGAGCCTGGGACAACGCTTCGGTGGCCCCGGCCCAGACGGTTGCCGCGACCGGGTCAGTGGCCAGCCGAGCGACGATTGTCGCGGCATCGGCGTCACCGGCAGCCCGCGCGTAACGACGGGCGATCCCGGCCGCCGAGGCGTAGACCTCCAGGCAGCCGAGCTGGCCGCAGGCGCAGGCCTCACCACCCGGCACAACGCAGATATGCCCTAGTTCACCGGCCATTCCGCTCACACCCCGCAACAGGCGGCCGTCGGTGACCAGGCCGGCCGCGATGCCGGTGCCAAGACCGACGAACAACAGATCCCGGTCGATGGCGGCGCTCTCGGCCAGTGCGGCGGCGGCCACATCGTGACCGACCACCGTCGGCAGCGCCACCGTCGCGCTCACGAGTTCTCGCAGCGGTAGGTCGCGCACGCCGAGATTCGTGGCGTACCGAAGCACTCCGTCGTCGATCACTCCAGGCGTGACTACGCCGACCGCTGCTGTGTCCGGCCCGCATAGCCAGGAGGCCAGTGCGGTGATCTCGCCGGCCAGGCGCGACGGAGGGGGAGTCGGTACCTGCAGGCCGTCCAGGACGAGCCCGTCTCGGTCGTAGCGGGCGGCCTTGATGCTGCTGCCCCCGACGTCGATAGCGAGCACGTCAACCCGCGATGGCGCGGCACTGGTCGCAGGAATCATCGGCCGATCAACCCTTGACCGCGCCGGAGGTGAGCCCGGCTGAGATGCGGCTCTGGAACAGCACGAACAGGACGACCACCGGTAGCGAGGTGAGGACGGCCGCCGCCATCAGACCGCCGTAGTCGGCACCGTGCGTCGGACTGGACTGGAACACGAGCAGGTAGATCATCGAGGTCTGCTTGCTGTTGTCGAGCAACAGCGTGTTGGCCAGCACGAACTCGTTCCAGGCCAGGATCCAGCCGTAGACGCTGGTGGCGATCAGCCCGGGCCCTACCAGCGGCAGGATGATCCGGTAGAACGTCTGGAACCGGGTGCAGCCGTCGACCATCGCGGCCTCGTCGAGCTCCTTCGGGATGTTGGCGATGAAAGTGCGCAGCGTCCAGATCGTGTAGGGCATGGTGAACATCAAGTAGGCGATGATGATGCCGACGAGCGAGTTCTTCAGATGGAACCGGTCGAGTAGCAGAGACATCGGAATTGTCAATGCCAGCAAGGGAATCATCTGCACGATGAGCACCGCGAAGACGAACACCCTGCGGCCCGCGAAGCGGAACCGGGCGATGGCCATGGCCCCGAAGAAGCCGATGACGACGCTGATGGCCACCGCGACGAGCGTGATGACGAAGGTGTTGGCCAGATCCTGCCGGAAGATCGGGTCGCCGAGCACCTCGCGGAAGCTACCCAGCGTCGGGTGGTGCGGCCAGAACTGCGGCACCAGTTGGTTGATGTCAGCGCTGGTCTTGAACGAGGTGATCAGCATCCAGAAGATTGGGAAACCGAACACGGCGGCCAGGGCCAGAGCGAGAGCGTTCCAGGCGCCGGTGGCGTAGCTGCGGTGGCCCTTGCGGCGACGGCGAGCCGACTGGTCCGTGGGGCGCACCGCCGCGGTGGCCGGCACGGTCGCGACGTGATCGGTGGTCGTGCTCATTCGGCGTCCCCGATCCGGAACAGCTGGCGGATGTAGAAGATCATGATGCCGACCAGCCCGAGCATCATCAGCACGCCGATGGTGGCGCCGACGTTGTAGTGACTGGAGCCGACACCGGTCGAGTACATGTAGATGCCGACCGTCTGATAGCCGGGTTCGGGATGGCCGGTGCGCATGAACCAGATCTGGTTGAAGACTCCGAAGTCCCAGATCACCGACAGCGTCGTGAGAATCACCAGCAACGGAGCCAGGACCGGCAGCGTGACTTGGCGGAAAGTCTGCCAGGGGGTGGCCCCGTCGCACCGGGCTGCTTCGATGATTTCCTTGGGAATCTGGCCGATTCCGGCATGCAGCGAGATCGCGAGCAACGGCACCGCGCCCCAGACGACGACGGCGGTGATGACCGCCAGGCCTTGATGCGGGTCGGCGAACCAGTCATGGCCTTGCATGTGCACGCCCGGGATCAGGTCGAGCAGGTAGTTGACCGCACCGAGCTGGTTGCTGAACAGCCAGTAGAAGACCTGCGTCGACACTGTCGTCGGTACCGCCCACACGAACAGCAGCACCGCGATCAGGGTCAGCCGGGCCCACTTGGACACCCGGTTCAGCAGCACCGCGATACCGATACCGATCAGCAGGCTCAGCACCACGTTGATCGCAGTGAACGCGGCGGTCCGGCCGACCACGGCCCAGAACGTCGAGTCGCTCAGCACCGTACGGAAGTTGGCCAGGCCGGCGAACGGGCTGCTGGCACCGGAGTGGAACAGCGCGAACTTTCCGGATTCCTGCTTCTGCAGCGAGAGCTGGACGATCTTGAACAGTGGCCAGACGACGACGACCAGCAGGACGAGCACGGCGGGCAGGATGAGCAGGTAGGGCAGTCTGCCGCTGCGACCCGGCCGGCGGCGCCGACGGCTCCGGCGGGCGGGACCGGAGCCCAGCGCTGGTGCGCCGGTATCAGTGGCGGTCATCTACTCCTCTTCCTGTGCAACCGGTGCGGGCAGGTGGACTACTGCCTGCCCGCACCGTGCTGCTCGGGGCCGACGGATCACGCCGTCCGGGCTCAACTCCCCCAGGTGTGACTCTCAGCTGGCGTTGAGAGTCTTGGCGATCTGCGTGTCCGCTGCCTTGGCCGCGTCCGCCACGCTGCTCTTGCCCGTCGCGATCGATTCCAGCATGTTCTGCAGGATGTTCCCGCTCTCGACGTTCGCCCAGTTCGGCGTGTTCGGCACGAACCAGGTGTTCTTCGCCGCCTCGCCGGTCGACTGGTTGGCCTGAGCCTGACCCTCGTACACGCTGAGCAGCGAGGTGGTGTTCGGGATCGCAAACTTCGCCAGCGCGGTCTGGCTGGCGGTGTCGGTGAAGTACTTCACCCACGCAGCCCCCAGTCCGGCGTTGGGTGCCTTGGCCGGGACGGCGAGATCCGAACCACCCAGGAACGACGGCGTGTACTTGCCCGCGGCGGTGCCCGGCATCGGGAACGTGGCCAGGTCAGCGGCAAGCGCCGGGTTGCCGGTCTTCTTGTCGGTGACCGCGCCGACCTCCCAGCCGTTGCCGAGGATCGCCCCGGTGTGGCCGAGGGCCATGATCGGGTCCTGGTCGGACTCGTCCTTGGTGGTGCCGCCGACCGAGTACTTGGTAGCCAGCGCCTGCCACTGGGTCAGACCCTGCTGGGCCTGCGCGCTCTCGAGCTCACCGGTCCACTTGCCGTTGCTCTGGCTGGCGATCTTGCCGCCCGCACCGTAGACGAACGACATCGCCCCGTACCAGTACTTGCCCGGCATGTAGAAGGCCGAGAACCGTGGGTCGGACGCGTTCGCGGCCTTGACCTTGTCGAGGTCGGCGGTGAGTTCGTCCAAGGTGGTCGGCGCAGTGGTGACGCCGGCCTTGGTCCAGAGGTCCTTGCGGTAGATGACCACGCGGCTGCCGGCGTAGTACGGCACCGCCATCAGCTTGCCGTCAGCCGAGGTGCCCGACTCGGTCAGGCCCTGAAGCCAGGTCGCCGAGTTCTCGAACTGACCCTTGGACGAAGTCAGGTCGGTGAACGCACCGGCCGCGATGTAGGACGAGGTCTGGGTGTTGCCCAGCTCGACCACATCGGGAACGCCGCTGCTGCCGGCGAACGTCGAGTCCAGCTTGGTGGTGTAGTTGGACCACTGCTGCCATTGGACGTTGACCTTGGCGCCGGTCGCCTTCTCGAAGCGCTGAGTGGCCTGGCTGACCACGTCCGGCCAGCCCTTCTGGGCGTCGCTCTGCAGCCAGACGGTGATGGTCTTACCGGCGCCGTTGGTGCTCAGGGCCGAACCCTTGCCGCTGGTGTCGGAGCCCGACGACTTACTGGAGCTACAGCCGGTGGCCGTCATGGCCAGGGTCGCAGCCAGGACGATTGCGCCCGCTACTGTGCGCTTCACGCTTGCCTCCAGAGGTTGAGAAAGTGCGCCGATTGCATAAACCAATCCATAGAATTGGTGTAGATGAATCAGAGTATTGGCATAGACAACTTTGGTGTCAAGGGAATCGCTCGACGAAATCTGACCGTTACGAAGAGTGGCCGTTATTCCCGGTTCCGCCCATATCGGACGAAAGCGGACTTACTCCTCCAGGGCTTCTCGCAACGAACGGTGCGCCGTGGCACGGCGGCGCGCGGCGTCAGCATCCAGGCCCGCCACGAGCAGCAGGACGGCGGCCCGCGCGTCGTCGTCGCAGCGTCGCAGCGCGTCTTCGGCTTGGGCTTGTTCAACCCCCGCTATTTCGGCCACGATCCCGGCCGCCCGGTGCCGCAGCTTCGCGTTGGCCGGCACGACGTCCACCATCAGGTCACCGTGCACTCGGCCGGATCGCGCCATGGCCGCGGTGGTGAGGGCATTCAGCGCGATCTTCTGCGCCGTCCCGGCAGTGAGCCGAGACGAGCCGCGCAGCACTTCCGGGCCTGGACTCGGGGCGATGGTGACGTCAGCCCGGTCCGCCAGTGGCGACCCGGCCGTCGTCACGACCGCGATGACCGCGGCCCCCACCTGGCGGGCGGCAGCGGCGAGCGCGAGCGTGTACGGCGTCGCGCCACTGGCGGCGACGGCGACCAGCACGTCAACCTCGGTGATGGCCAGCTCCGCGATATCCCTTGCCGCACCGGCCAAATCGTCCTCGTCGTCGTCGGTGCTGTCGCTGCCCCCGGCTACCTGCCAGCCAATACGGCGGCGGTCCAGACCAAAGGTGCCGGGGAGCTCGGCCGCCTCGGCGGCCGCGATCCGGCCCGACGTGCCGGCGCCGGCAAAGAGCAGTCGCCCGCCCGCGGCCAGTCGTGCGGCGATGAGATCGGCCCCGGCCGCGATCGGTCCGGTGACGGCTCGCACCGCCGGGACGACGCGCGCTTCGGCGTCGAGCAGAAGTTCGACGATGTCGGCGGCCGGCAGCAGGTCGAGCTGCGGACGTCCCGCGCTCACCACGTGCGAGCGCCGGGCTCGGTCACGCCGGCGAGGGTGGTTGCGGTGCTCACACCGGATCCTTTTCCCGGCGCCGGGGCGCCGATTGCCTGGCCAGGGTCGCCGCCGCCGCTCGCAACAGGCCCGGCGCGATACCGCGGGTCCGCAGGACCGGCGTGCCCGGATTGA
>JAOPWD010000290.1 GCA_025965875.1 Pseudonocardiales bacterium | reverse complement strand
TGGGCCGGCTGGGCGAACCGGAGGACATCGGCGCCGCGGTGGCCTTCCTGGCCTCGTCCGACGCGGCCTGGATCACCGGCCAGACCATGGTCATCGACGGCGGAATCAGCCTGCGCGCCAGCCTGTAGGCAAACCAAAGCCCGGTGGCTTAAGTCTCAGCCACCGGGCGATGAGCCGCTTGCGCGAAGAGCGGATTGCTGCGGCGAAGCCGCTATCGGCCACCGGACGATGAGCCGCTTGCGCGAAGAGCGGATTGATGCGGCGAAGCCGCTATCGGCGGCGACTCCTCCCGAGCGCCAGCGAGGGCGGACGAGGCCGTCGATCCCCAATCCAGAAGAAAAGATCTGTCGATCTCCAATCCAGAAAGATCAGGCTCCAATCCAGAAAAAGATCAGGCGCAATCGCGGCAGATGAACTGCCCATTGCGGTGCCGTGCCAGCCGGCTGCGGTGGTGCACCAGGAAGCAGCTCGAGCAGGTGAATTCGTCATCCTGCTTGGGCAGCACCCGTACCGTCAGCTCCTCGCCAGAAAGGCTGGAGAGATCGGCTCCGGGGAGCTCCAAGGATTCATTCAGTTCGGTCTCGTCTACATCGATCGAGCCCGACTGCGCCTCAGCCCGTCGTGCCTTCAGCTCCTCGAGCGAGTCCTCTGTCAACTCCTCGACGTCGCCGCGACGCGGGGCGTCGTAGTCGGTCGCCATCTGCCTTCAACTCCTCAGTGGGATCGCCACTTGCATTGTGATGGATCGGGTCAAGTGGTTGCGCTGTGGTCCCTGCGCTGCAACGTCTGAGTCCTGTGTTTTGTGCCCGCAGCGCGGTGCCGCGTTGCTCGCATGTACCGCATCGTCGCGTAGGTCGCGCCGCGGAACCGTACCGCGTCCACGCCCGCACACAACTGCCGGGAGGTCGCACGCATTCCCGGCGCCCCCCGGATAGGCTTGCGGCCTCGTCACTAGGAGGGCACTGGGTCATGTCAAGTCCGACGAAGCGGCGTCCGCTTCCGGCCCTCATCCTCCTGATCGCGTTGACCCTGCTGACCTCACTGGTGTGGTGGCGGGTCCTGCATCGCGACGACGGGAAGGCCGCAGCGGGCAGCAACTGCCCGACACCCGGCTCGTCGGCATCTGTGCTGCCACGGCCCGCCAGCGTCGCCGTGTCCGTGCTGAACTCCACGACCCGGACCGGACTGGCCAGGACGACGGCCACCACGCTGACCAAGGTCGGCTTCAAGGTGGCCGGCTACGGCAACGACAACCCGAAGGTGCACGTCGCCGGGATCGCAGAGATCCGCTTCGGGCCCAATCAGAAGAAGGACGCGGCCCTGCTCGCGTACTACTTCCCGGGCGCCAAGCTCGTGCCGCTCACCGCCGATCCGCTCGACAAGGTCGTGGTGTCGCTCGGCAAGAAATTCACGAGGGTAGCCACGCTGACCGTTCGAGGGCGTATGCAGGCCGCCCACGTCAGCCTGGCCCCGACCAGCTCCGCCACCGCTTCGCCGAGCGGTTCAGCCGGCTGCTGACTAGCTACTGACAGCGTCGGCACCGAATTCTTCGAGCAGGGCGAAGAATTCTTGAGCCAGCGCCGGGCCGGCCACCGCGGTGAGATGCGACGACGGTGCCCGGTTGCGCAGGCCGCTCGCGGCGCAGCCTGCCTCGGTCGCGATCAGTACTCCGGCCGCGTAGTCCCAGGTCTGCAGACCGGCCTCGAAGTAGGCGTCCAACCGCCCTGCGGCCACCGCACACAGGTCCAGGCTGGCCGACCCGAACCGTCTGATGTCGCCGAGCCTCGGCAGCAGGGCAGCCACCACGGCACCTTGTCGGGCGCGCTGTGCAGCGTCATAGCTGAAGCCAGTGCCTACGACGGCGCGGGCCAGCGGAATCTCTCGCGGGCCGCTCAGCCTCGTGTCACCCAGATACGCGCCACCACCCAGGTGGGCCCGGAACGCCTCACCGGACGCCACGTTGCACACCGCGCCGGCCTGCACCTCACCCTCGACCTCGGCCGCGATCGACACGGCGTAGTGCGGCAGGCCGAGTACGTAGTTGACGGTGCCGTCGATCGGGTCGAGCAGCCAGCGCACGCCGCTCGTCCCGGCCGATCCGGCTCCCTCCTCGCCCAGGATCGCGTCGGCCGGTCGCTGTGCGGCGATCTGTTCGACGAGCCAGCGCTCGCTCGCCCGGTCGGCGGCGGTGACCAGATCCGTCACGCTGCTCTTCGACGACACAGCTAACGCCCCGCGCCCATGTGCGGCGACGACGGCAACCGCCCCGCGGGCGAGTTCGACCGCGAACCGCTCCAGTTCGCCTGGCAGCTGAGGATCAATCGGGGGCGGCGTCGTCACTGACCTATCGCACCATGGCAGCGACGCCGGGTCGGGATAGGGTGCGGCGACAGTGTGGTCGACTCGACAGGAGTAGCGGTGGGCGAGGAGTCCGGGCAGGCATTCGGCATCGACATCGGCGGCACGGGCATCAAGGGCGCGATCGTCGACACCAACACCGGCAGGTTGGTGACCGAGCGCAAGCGGATCCTGACCCCGCAGCCGTCGACGCCTGATGCGGTGGCCGGCGTGGTGGCCCAAATGCTGTCCGCGGCCGACTGGCAGGGACTCGTGGGTGCGACCTTTCCCGCTGTCATCAAGCACGGAGTTGCGCTGTCGGCCGCGAATGTGGACAAGACCTGGATCGGGACCGACGTCGACGCCTGCTTCACCAGGGCAGCCGGTGGCGCCAACGACGTGATCGTCCTCAACGACGCGGACGCCGCGGGTATCGCCGAGGCTCGCTTCGGGGCGGCCAAAGGAGTGGCGGGAGTGGTCATCCTGCTCACCTTCGGCACGGGCATCGGCAGCGCGCTGCTCGTCGACGGCACACTGGTACCCAACACCGAACTCGGACATCTCGAACTCAACGGTCACGACGCCGAGAGCCGTGCCGCCGCATCGGTCCGCGACGAACACAGGATGTCCTACAAGAAGTGGTCCGAACGAGTCCAGGAGTACATGAGTCACGTCGAACGGCTGTTCACCCCGGATCTGTTCGTCGTGGGCGGCGGTGTCAGCAAGGCTGCCGCGAAATGGGTGCCCCTGTTGCGGCTCAACACCCCGGTCAAACCGGCTGAACTGCTCAACGACGCGGGCATTGTCGGCGCGGCGATGGCTGCCGCAGAGCGCCGCGGGGAGTAAGTCCGGCGATCCCCGCTCGCGTTAGCCGCGCTGCGCGTTACAATATGACCCAGGGCACTGCGCACGTACTGGACTCGAGTCTGAGCCAACCAACAGACGGCCTGCGACCCCCACTCTTGCACTCCGTGTAGTACGGATTGCAGTTCCCCGCGCCCGTACATCAGGTGGCGTGTCCACTCGTGGTGAAAGGTCTTCCGTGGTTTCCAGTAAGCAGCAGCCCAGCGACGACGTGCCCGCCAAGCTGACCGTCGCAGCAGCAAGCGCTACCAAACGCGTGACAGCAGCCGTCAAGACCGCCCCGGCGAAGCCGGACACCAAGCCCGTCCCAGCGAAGCCGGCGGCCAAGCCAGCCGTGAAACACGCCGCTCCCGCCAAGACACCCGCCGCAACCAAGGCGAAGCCGGCGCCGGCGAAGAAGACACCGGCCAAGGCAGCCGCCGCCAAGGCGGGTGACCCCGCAGCTCCGGGCGATGCCGCCCCAGTGGTAGCGGCCGACGGAGTCGTTGCCGCGGACGCCGACGGCGCAACCGACGAGGAGTCGACGGAGTTCACCTGGGACGACGAAGAGGAGTCCGAGGCACTGCGCCAGGCGCGCAAGGACGCCGAGATGACGGCCTCGGCCGACTCGGTCCGCGCCTACCTCAAGCAGATCGGCAAGGTCGCGCTGCTGAACGCCGAGGAGGAGGTCGACCTGGCCAAGCGCATCGAGGCCGGGCTGTACTCGGCCGAGCGGCTGCGCCAAGCGGATGAGACGAGCGAGAAGCTCGCGATGCAGATGAAGCGTGACCTGCGCTGGATCGTTCGCGACGGCGAGCGCGCCAAGAATCACCTGCTCGAGGCCAACCTTCGCCTCGTCGTCTCGCTGGCCAAGCGCTACACAGGCCGCGGCATGGCGTTCCTCGACCTCATCCAGGAGGGCAACCTCGGCCTGATCCGGGCGGTCGAGAAGTTCGACTACACCAAGGGCTACAAGTTCTCGACCTATGCCACCTGGTGGATCCGGCAGGCGATCACCCGCGCGATGGCCGACCAGGCCCGCACGATCCGCATCCCGGTGCACATGGTTGAGGTCATCAACAAGCTGGGCCGGATCCAGCGTGAGCTGCTGCAGGACCTGGGCCGCGAGCCGACGCCCGAGGAGCTCGCCAAGGAAATGGACATCACGCCGGACAAGGTCCTCGAGATCCAGCAGTACGCCCGCGAGCCGATCAGCCTCGACCAGACCATCGGCGACGAGGGTGACAGCCAGCTCGGTGACTTCATCGAGGACTCCGAGGCCGTGGTCGCCGTCGACGCCGTGTCCTTCACCCTGCTGCAGGACCAGCTCCAGTCGGTGCTGCAGACGCTGTCCGACCGTGAGGCCGGCGTGGTCAAGCTTCGCTTCGGGCTTACCGACGGCCAGCCGCGCACGCTCGACGAGATCGGCCAGGTCTACGGTGTCACCCGCGAGCGGATCCGTCAGATCGAATCGAAGACGATGTCCAAGCTGCGTCACCCGTCGCGCTCGCAGGTCCTGCGTGACTACTTGGACTGATTCCGGCTGAGTTCGTCGGTACAGCGAAGGCCCCGTCCAGTTGGACGGGGCCTTCGCTGTGCTGCGGGCGGTACTTGCCGGTTAGCGCTCCTCGATGGCGGCGGTGGCCGGTACTGCGGCCAGTCGCTCGGACTCGTCGTGGATCGTCGCGCCGATCTCGCGCAGCCGTGGCTCGTTGTCGTGCCAGTGGTGTGCGCAAAACAGGAGTTCTGATCCGGAAATCATCGTGGCGCGTACGTAGGCCTGGGCCCCGCACCGGTCACACCGGTCGGTGGCGGTCAGCGGACTCGCGGCGTATGTCGTGGTCACGTTGGCACCTCTCTCTGCGCTCGAACTCCTTTGGCAAGGCGTTCCATATTGCTCTTCGGGTTTGACCGTAACCACTGAATTCCCAGTGATGTAGCCGACACCCTGTGCGAAACACGTTTGCAACGTACTTACTTTGTTCGTAACAGCGACGGACCTTGGATCCGTCGCTGCTTGTTGTATCTAACGACCAATACCCCTAGGAAGATTCCCGCTATCACAAATGCCGCAACGTGTCCGACGGGCGAGACGTCGAGCCCGCTCAGCCCGCTTAGCCCGGACAGCAGGTTTGGCCCGATCGCGAACACCGACGTGGCCAGCGGCCGGACTGGCTCAGTCGTGAGCCGCGCCACATTCGTAGTGGCCCAGGCGGCGACGCGTTCGGCCTGGCGGTCGGACAGCGTCGAGTAGCCGATCTCGGCTGCTGCCAGCGTGAGCGCGAACCCAACGCTGAACTACAGCACGCGCAGCCGCCGCAGCAGCGCCGGTGCTGCGCACAGATCGACGGCATGGCGTCAGCCCGCCAGCAGCTCCATCAGATGGTCGCGGCGGCCTTCGAGCACGTCGATGCTCGCCGCGGCCGACGCCGGCCCGGGGACCGCGCGGCGCAGCTGCGCGTGGATCTGGCCGTGCGGGGTGCCGTGCCGGGCGGCGAGCACCCCGACCAGGCGGTTGACCTCCTTGCGCAGCGCCGCCCCGGAACGCCAGGCCGCCATCGCCTCCGAGGGCGGCGCCTCGGCGGCGGTGTTGGCCTTCTTCCGGGCCGCCGAGTCGCGCCGGGCCAGCACGGAGGCCATCTGCTCAGGCGAGAGGATGCCCGGCAGACCGAGGAAATCCTCGTCCTCGGCCGATATCTCCAGCCCGGTCCACTCCGACACGACCGCGCGCCCGGCGTGCAGCACGTGCGCGAATGCGGCATCGGCGTCAACGAGCTCGTAGCCGTCCACCTCGGCCGGCTCGGTCTGCACCCGCTCGAGGTCTAGATCTAGCGGGTCGTCGACCGAGGGCGGCGGAATGACGTGGTTGCGCTCGTCCTCGAGCTCGGCGGCGAGGGCAAGCAGCGGACGCACAGCGGGCAGAAAGACCGTCGCCGACTCCCCCGTGCCGCGGGCACGCACGACGCGGCCCACGCCCTGCGCGAAGAACAGCGGGGTGCGGTAGGAGGTCATCCAGGCCAGGCACGCGGCCCGGGGCACGTCGACGCCCTCCGAGACCATGCGCACGCAGACGGCCATGCGCTCGGTGCCGTGGGTGAACGCGGCGATCTTGTCGCTGGCCTTGGGGTCGTCGGAGAGGATCACGACCGGCTTGTGCCCGGTGACCTGCTCGACTATCGCCGCGTACGCGCGGGCGTCCTCCTGGTCGGTGGCCAGCACCAGGCCGGCGGCGTCGGGCATGCCCGACTCGCGAAGGTGCGTGATCCGCTCGTCCATCGCGGCGATCACATGGGGTACCCATCTGCCCTTCGGGTTCAGCGCGGTGCGCCAGGCCGTCGCCTCGGTGCGTTTCGTGGAGGTCTCCGACAACGAGGCGGCGATGACCTCACCGGCGCTGTTGCGCCACCGCGACGTGCCTGTGTACGCCGCGAACACCACCGGCCGGACCACGCCGTCGCGCAGGGCCTCGCGGTAGCCGTAGGTGAAGTCGGCGGTGCTGCACCAGCCACCGTCGGCCTCCGCGGCGTAGCGCACGAACGGGATCCGCTCGTCGGGCCGGGTGCGAAACGGAGTACCGGTGAGACAGAGCCGGCGCGTGGCCTGCTCGAAGGCCGTGGCCACCGCCTCGCCCCAGCTGAGCCCGTCACCGGCATGGTGCACCTCGTCGAGGACGACCAGCGTGCGCCGGGCACTGGCCCGCGCGGCGTGCAGCGCCGGCTTGGCTGCGACCTGCGCGTAGGTCGTCACATAGCCGACGAGGTCGGGACGCACCGGGCCGACGGCGTTACTCAGGGCGGCGTCGAGTGGGATGCCGGCGCGGTCGGCCGCCTCGGCCCACTGGGTACGCAGGTGGTCGGTCGGGCAGACGACGACGACGCGGTCGATCGCGCGCCGGGCGAGCAGCCGGCTGGCCAGAGCAAGCGCGAACGTGGTCTTGCCGGCTCCGGGCGTCGCCGTGACGAGGAAGTCGCGGCGCGGATTCTCGGCCTCGTAGGCGAGCACGGCAGCGCGTTGCCAGGATCGCAATGGGGGTTGCGCGGGTGCCGAAGGCTGGCGTGGCTGTGCCACCGTGCCCCCTCCCGTAACCGTGCCGATCGCGACGAGATGCCCCGGGGCGCTAGGCCTCAGGGCATCCGGTCGTCAGCGTAGTAGGCGGGTGGGACCGGGGTGACGCGGCACGCCGCGTCAGACGCGGCGGCGGAAGTACTCGTTGCTCGGGCGCTGGGCGAGCAACACGATGATCGCGATGTCTACCAGCAAGCCGATGATCGACAGGATGCGGCTGAGCGCGGGTTCGGGCTGCGCGAGGGCGGCCAGCCCGGAGAGGACGCCGAGTGAAGCGAGCACCCACGTCACGATGCGCGCCCAGTTCTTGCCCTTGCCGACCTGCAGGGCGAGCAGGATGTACAGCACGGTGAAGATGAGGCCGATCACGATGCCGATCGTCACGGCTGCGTTGACCACGTCGTCCAGCTTCTGCGCGCTGTAGCCGGTGTTCTTCTTGAAGATTTCCTTGCGCAGCGTGTCCTTCGTCGCGAGGAGGACGATGAAGCCCAAGATGCTGAGCCCGGCCTGGACGAACATCAGGCGGACGGCGTTGCTGACCGGAGCAGGAGCCGGACCCGTTGTAATCGGTCCGCGGGGCGGCTCGCCGGGCATGGGATTGTAGGGGCCAGCCGCGTATGGGTCACTCATGTGCGTTCTCCCTCGCCGAATGGCGCCCGATCGCGGACGCACGGGTGCTGAGACTAGAGCCCGGTCTGTCCCCTTCGTCAAGGTCAGGACGCGTGTCGGCGCGTCGGCCGACACGCTGGTCTGACCGCGGCGAATGCGCATCGACTCAGAAACGGCAGACTGTGGACTCGTGAACCCCGGACGGCGTGCGCTGCGGGCGGCGCGCCACGTGCCGACCCTGCTGGGCCGCGCGGCGGCTCAGGCTTGGCACGACCGCGTCCTCGGGCTATCGGCCGAGGCGGCGTTCTGGCAGTTGTTGAGTTTGCCGTCGCTGTTCCTCGCCATGGTCGCGACTCTCGGCTACGTGTCGCGGTGGTTCGGCGCCGGGACGGTCACGCGGACGGAGGGCGAGTTGGAGTCGACGCTGAGCCGGGCCTTCAGCCAGGATGTCGTCGACCAGGTCATCAGCCCGATGCTGCACGAGGTGCTGTTCAAGGGCCGCGCGGACATCATCAGTCTCGGCTTCGTGCTCGCCATCTGGGCCGGCTCCTCCGCGACGGCCACGTTCGTCAACACGATCACCATCGCGTACGGCATGCGGGAACTGCGCGGCCCGATCCGCAGCCGACTGCTGGCGCTGTGGCTGTTCCTCGGCTCGGTGCTGATCGGGGTGGTCGTCCTGCCGCTGCTCGTGCTGGGGCCTGACCTACTGATCCGGTCGTTCCCCGAACGGTTGCGATCCACGGCGAGCACGTTCGTCAATGCGGCGTACTACCCGGTCGTCGTGCTGCTGTTGCTCGTCGGCCTCACCACGCTGTACCACCTCGCCCCGCCCCGGCGCCTGCCGTGGCATCGCGGGGTCCCGGGGGCGATCGTGGCAATGATCGTCTTCCTGGCCGGGGCAGCCGGCCTGCGCGACTACATCCGGTTCATCCTCAGCCAGAACCACGCGTACGTGACCCTCGCCGCGCCGATCGCGGCATTGTTGTTCTTCTTCGCGCTCGCCTTGGGCGTGCTCTACGGCGCCGAGTTCAACGCCGCCATCGAGAAGATGGCACCCACACCGGAACGGCAGCCGCGGGTGCTACACCCGCGCAACTGGCAGCGGCTGGACGATGTCGGCGACGTCGGGGATATCGGGAAAGCCAGCGAGGCGTAGCCGGCAGGTCAGTCCGACAGCACTGTGTCGTAGATCTCCTTGCACCGCGGGCACACCGGCGAGCCGGGCTTGGGCACCTTGGTCACTGGGAACACCTCGCCGCACAGCGCCTCGACCATCGTGCCCATTACAGCGCTTTCGGCAATCTTCGCCTTGCGCACGTAGTGGAACATCTCGTTACCGGTGTCGGCGTCCGAGGTCTTCGGGGACTCAAGGATCTGCGAGCTGCTCACCCTGAGGATTGTGCCACGGTCAGCCGTCGACAACCCGTTCGTCCGTGCCGGCGGGCAGGGCCAGCTCGGTCCGGGCGGCGGTGTGGGGCACCTGCTGGGCGCGCTTCTTGGCCGGGCGGTCATTGGCTATGAGCACCGCGCACCACGGCAGCACGATCCCGGCGACGACGAACAGCATGGCCAACAGCATGGACAGGTGGTAGCTGACGGCCGCACCGATCACGCACAGCGCACGGAGTCCCATCATCACGGCGTAGCGCTTGCGGCGGCGGTCGAACTCGTCGTCGTTGCTCTCGGGCGCGCTCGTGATCAATACCGGCTGGTCGGCCTGGGAGCGGCGCATACGCCCATCGTCTCACCGCACGGCGCGAAAAGCGCCGGGACAGGCAAGATGGTCGGGATGAGGGCGGTGGTCCAGCGAGTCACCAGCGCTGCCGTGCGCGTCGACGACCGCCCAGTGGGCCAGATCGGCCTCGGACTGCTCGTCCTGGTGGGTGTCACCCACCAGGACACCCCCGCGACCGCGGCCGCGCTGGCCCGCAAGGTGCACGGCCTACGGATCATGCGCGACGAGCTCAGCGTCGCGGACCTGCCCGAGGCGGAGATCCTCGTGGTGAGCCAGTTCACGCTGTACGGCGACGCCCGCAAGGGCCGCCGCCCCACGTGGGTCGCCGCGGCACCGGCTTCGGTCGCCGAGCCCCTCGTGGTCGACCTCGTCGCCGGGTTGCGCACGCTCGGGGCGCGGGTGGCCACCGGCGTCTTCGGAGCCGAGATGCAGGTCGAATCGGTCAATGACGGCCCGATCACCCTGCTGCTGGAGGCGTGAGGGCTGCTCCCCGGCTGCCTGTGTCGCACCTGAGCATTGGGTTCGAACCCCGGATTCTCGGGAACACAACTGCCCTGACAACACGTTGACAAGGTGAACCCGAACGAGGTCCTTGACGAACTAGTCAAGGAGGAACCGATACAACACCGAGGTGGTCCAACAGATCGTGACTACGTCCCGAAGCGCCGCATCCCGCCCGTCTAGCACTCGCCGTCCCAAGGCGGGAGCGCAGTCGCGCACGTCTTCGTCCGATACGCCTATAACCAAGCGGAGCCACCGCAGCACCCGCTCCGTAGCAGCCCCCGAGCCGATCGCCCCTGACCCGACCGACACCATGGTCGAGGCGACGCCCGATACGAGCGTCGAGCGGGAGACCCCGACCGACACCGACAGCGACACCGATATCGCCACCAAGCCGAGCGCCGATCTTGACGAGATCGCGGCGTCGGCGGACCTGGTTCGTGTCTACCTCAACGAGATCGGCAAGGTCGCGCTGCTGACCGCGGCCGACGAGGTCGACCTGGCCAAGCGCATCGAGGCCGGCCTGTATGCCGGGCACCTGATCTCGTCGTCGAACAACTTCAGTCCGGCCCGCAAGCGCGAGCTGCGCGCGATCGTCATCGACGGCGAGCGCGCGAAAGACCACCTGCTGCGGGCCAACCTGCGGCTGGTCGTGTCCCTGGCCAAGCGCTACACCGGCCACGGAATGCCGTTCCT
This sequence comes from Pseudonocardiales bacterium, assembly GCA_025965875.1. Lineage (GTDB taxonomy): Bacteria > Actinomycetota > Actinomycetes > Mycobacteriales > Jatrophihabitantaceae > QHCC01. The sequence goes on along the minus strand of JAOPWD010000290.1, from coordinate 5,608 downwards.
GGACCTGATCCAGGAGGGCAACCTCGGCCTGATCCGCGCGGTGGAAAAGTTCGACTACGCCAAGGGCTTCAAGTTCTCGACGTATGCCACCTGGTGGATCCGGCAGGCGATCAGCCGGGCGATGGCCGATCAGTCTCGAACGATCCGGCTGCCCGTCCACCTCGTCGAGCAGGTCAACAAGCTCCAGCGCATCCGGCGCGAGAAGAACCAGGAGCTCGGCCGCGACGCCAACCACGCCGAGCTGGCGCACGAACTCGACATCACCGAGGAGCGGGTCCGCGAACTGCTGGACCTGTCCCGCGACCTGGTCAGTCTCGACCAGACCGTCGGGGCCGACGACGACGCGTCGCTGGGCGACTTCATCGCCGACGAACGAGCCAACGCCGGCGAGTCGGCCGTCGAGGACGGGCTCATGCGCACACAGCTCTACGACGTACTCGGCACACTCGAGGCCCGCGAGGCCGCGGTAGTGCGGATGCGCTACGGGCTCGACGGCGGACAGCCCAAGACCCTGGACGAGATCGGCCGCTCGTTCAAGCTCTCGCGGGAGCGGATCCGGCAGATCGAGCGCGAGACCATGGCCAAGCTGCGCCACCCGTCGCGGGCGCAGGTACTGCGCGACTACCTCGACGACTGAGGCCGGGCCGAGCGCACTCGGCAGCGGCAAGGGCGGGACGGGTGGTCCTAGAATGGGGCCCCCGTCCCGAACCGGAGTGTGGCGTTTCGTGAGTAACCGCCGTGAGCTAGCAACAGTTCGCGTTGCAACATGTCCGATCACAGTTGCGCAGGGTGGGGCATGAGCCACCACAGCGACCTCATCGACACCACCGAGATGTACCTGCGGACGGTGTACGAGCTCGAGGAAGAGGGCGTCGTCCCGCTGCGCGCCCGCATCGCCGAGCGGCTCGGGCAGAGCGGCCCCACGGTGAGCCAGACGGTGGCCCGCATGGAGCGCGACGGTCTGCTCAAGGTCGCCGGCGACCGGCACCTGCAGCTCAGCGAGGCGGGCCGTCATCAGGCAGTGTCGGTGATGCGCAAGCACCGCCTGGCCGAGTGCTTGTTGGCCGACGTCATCGGCCTGGACTGGGAGGACGTGCACATCGAGGCCTGCCGCTGGGAGCACGTGATGAGTGAGGCGGTCGAACGCCGCATTGTGGTCATGCTCGATGGACCGCGGCTGTGCCCGCACGGCAACCCGATCCCTGGACTCGAGGAGCTGGGGATGACGCTGGCCACGGACGACGCGTCGGGGTTGCTCAGCCTCACGGCAGCTGCACAGGGATCCGACGCCGAGGTCACGATCGATCGGATCAGCGAGCAACTGCAGCCCGACGCCGATCTCATGCACCTGCTCACCCGCGCGGGGCTGCGGCCGGGGGGCCGCGTGCATGTGGCAGCCGAGGGCAGCAACGTCGAGGTCTGGACCGATGGCGAGCACACGCCGATCGACGCACTCGTCAGCGATCACGTATTCGTCCGGATGCGCTGAACCCGTCGCTGATCGACCGCGGTGTCACTCGATCCCCCCACTCGCAAGCTCGGTAGTATCGCTTCAGCGCGAGCCACCGTAGCCTCGCCGAGCGGCGCCCGACAGCGCCGCGTCCCATCCGCGGGCAGTGACGTACCGCTGCTCGCCGCCAAGGATCGAGAGGGCAGTCGGTGGCTCACGACCCGCAGGGATTCCTGAAATATGCCCGCGTCGACACTCCGAAACGGCCGTCGGCCGAGCGGGTCCGCGACTGGCAGCCGATCTACCTGCGGGCCCGGAGCGAGGTCGTGGCCGAGCAGGCCGCACGCTGCATGGACTGTGGCGTCGCCTTCTGCCACAGCGGCTGCCCGTTGGGCAACCTCATCCCGGAGTGGAACGAGTTCGTCGCGCGCGACGACTGGGCGAGCGCGAGCGAGCGTCTGCACGCGACCAACAACTTTCCCGAGTTCACCGGCTGGATCTGCCCCGCGCCCTGTGAGGCGGCGTGTGTGCTGGCCCTCAACACAGACCCGGTAACCATCAAGCAGGTGGAGCTGAGCATCGTCGAGCGGGCATTCGACGACGGGGCCCTTGGCCCGCAGCTGCCGACCGAGCGCACCGGGAAGTCGGTCGCGGTGATCGGCTCCGGCCCGGCCGGCCTGGCCGCCGCGCAGCAGCTCACTCGCGCCGGGCACGACGTGACGGTGTACGAGCGCGACGACCGCATCGGCGGGCTGCTGCGCTACGGAATCCCGGACTTCAAGATGCCCAAGGACATCATCGACCGCCGCCTGGCCCAGATGTCGGCCGAAGGGACCACCTTCCGGGTGGGTTCGGCCATCGGCCCCACCGACGCCGCCGCCCTGCGCGACCGGTTCGACGCGATCGTCCTGGCCGTCGGCGCGCTCGCGCCGCGCGAGCTGACCTATCCGGGTCGCGAGCTGCACGGCGTGCACCAGGCCATGACGTACCTGCCGCAGGGCAATCGAGTGCAGGCAGGCGACATCGACGCGCCGGAGATCAATGCAGTGGGCAAACACGTGATCATCATCGGTGGTGGCGACACGGCGGCCGACTGCCTCGGGACGGCAAACCGGCAGCAGGCGTCGTCGGTGACTGTCCTGGACCACAACCCGCGCCCTACGGCCCGCGCCAATCTGATCAACCCCGTGTGGCCCGCCGCGCCCAGTACCCGCGGCACGTCGCTGGCGCACGACGAGGGCGTACACGAGGCGTGGGCCCGCGAGGTGGTCGAGTTCGTCGGCGATTCCAGCGGTGCGGTGCGTGCCGTGGTGGTCGAGGAGGTCGAGATCGTCCGGATCGACGGCCGCCGGGAGTTCCGGCCGGTGGCCGGCTCGCGTACCGAACTGCCGGCGACGCTGGTGCTGCTCGCCGCCGGCTTCGTCGGCACGGACGTGCCCGAACTGCTCGATGCTCTCGGCGTGCAACGTGACCCGCGGCGCGGCACCGCCGAGGTCGACGAGCGCTGGCGGACGTCGGCCGACGGTGTGTATGCCTGCGGCGACGCCAGCCGGGGCGCATCGCTCGTCGTGTGGGCCATTGCCGAGGGACGCGCCTGCGCGGCGGCGGTGGACGGCGAGCTCACGGGTGCCTCGGATCTGCCCGACCCGGTGGCCCCACACGCGGTCTCCTTCTGAGCCGGAGCCCGCGCTGGTCATGCCGACCGGGGCAGCCGCAGTTTGGGCAGCCGCCGCGGGTCCAGCCCGCGGGCCAAGGCGGCTAGCAGCAGGTCGGCAGCGCTGTAAGTGGGATCGCTGCCGACTGCGCGTTCGGCCGCGATGCCGGCCAGAGCGCCGTTGCCCGTACGCCACGAGCACCAGCCGTAGAGGAACAGCGCAGCCGCGTCGTACGGGCTGGGAAGCCGCCGGGCCAGGTCGAGCCACAACAGCCGACCGTCGAGGCGGCCGTCGTCGGCCGCCATCCACACTGAGTCTCGCAGCGCGGGCGCGCTCAGCCCGACGCCGAAGCGCGCAACGTCGCTGTCGGTGATCTCCAGCCGCTGCGAGGGGTCGGTCGGCGCATCGCTGCGGCGGGCGGCCGCGAACAGCGCGCGCTTGACTGACCGGTCGTGCCGGGCGCCGTGCCCGTCGAGCACCGCCTGGACGGCCACGTTCTCGTAGTCGGCGAGCAGCGGCCAGAGCCGATCCCGCTCGGCGTCCGGAAGCGGATCGAGCACGGCGGCGAGCGCATCGCGGTCAGGCAGTGCGACCATCCCCGCGTAGGTCGCCGCGGCCGAGAAAGCGGACACGTCGTCGGGCAGCTGCCGGCCCTCGGGCGGGCAGCACGCGGTGTCGGCGCACGCGTAGGACCACCATCGCTGCCCCGCCACGAGCAACACGTCGACGACCGCGCAGCCGACGCGGGTGGCCTCGTCGATGAAGCTCGCCACCGCCGCGTCCCACGGCAGGGTTTGACCGCGGCGCCGCGGGCCGGTGTCGTAGATCGCCGCCACTAGTTCCGACGCGCCGCCGCGCCGTATCGCGGTGACGGCGTCGCGGAGCACTTCTGGCGGGTCGAGGTCAGCCAGGTCGAGGCGCACGGTGACGACCAAGCTGGACTGGTCGAGGCCGATGATGACCAGGCTCGATTGCGGATGAAAGCCGAGCAGATAGGGCACGGCCTGCAGCAGGTCTGCCGGGCCGCGGATACGTAGCACCGGACTGTCGTGGGCTGACCCGGCGAGGCGGTCGATCGTCATGCGGGTGAGCCTGGTCAGGGAGGCCCGCAGCCACCAGCTCGCGAGGCGATCTGTGGGCGACACGCCACCCTGTGGACCGGGCTCGGGCAGCGTCGGTATCTCGTGGTAGCGGCGTGCGCCGCCGGCTCAGTTGAGCGTGCCCGCCCGCCAGCGTGATGCGGCGGCAGCGAGGTCAGTGGCCACGCGTTCGTTACGGTTCGCGAGCTCACGCTCTCCATCGCCCCGCTCGCCCGAGGGCGCGAGTTCCCGACGACCGGCGGCGACGACCCGGAACAGCGCAGCCGCGCGTTCCAGCGCCACCGCGAAGTCGCCCTGGTACGCGCCGCCGAGCACGGCGTCGGCCACTCGGCGCACAGCGACGACATCGGCATAGTCGGCGACACCGGCCACCACAGCATCGGCACCGGCCAGCGCCTCGCCCGCGCGCCAAAGCCGGGTCACCTCGTCCGGGTTGGTGTGGCACCACTGGCGCAGCAGGTACAGCGCCCACAGCGCACCCGGCAGGCTGACGGGGTCCGCGTCACGCCAGAGGTCGGCGAGCGTGTCGATGCCCACCCGGTCGGCCAATGCGACAAAGCGCGCGCGGTCACCAGCTCCGACCTCGGCGTGCTCGCGCCGCCCGACTTCGACGACCACCGCGGCTGTTGCTGCCGCGATCTCAGCCCTCGAGTTCGGCGCGCAGCCGCCCGCCGCGTCGATCAGATTGGTCAGGTCGGCGTACGGCGCAGGACGGTTGGGGCGCTTGGGCATCTGCGCCATCAGCGCACCACGACAAGGTTGCTCACCCCGAACACGATACGGCGAGATCGATTGGCAGCCCCGCCACACCACGCTGGCGAAAGCAGGTACCGTGGTCCACGGCGTCGGCCCGATCCTGGCCCCCGGACCCATATTTGCCGCCACGAGCGGCCTTCCGCCGAGAGGCGACCTGGCGGGCCGACGTCAATACTTTTCTCGATGAGGTATGAACCACAGATGACCGGCGACGGCAACGGCTGGGTCGTGTGCGCCCTCGGCCACCGGCACTGGGGTCGATTCGGGGCCGCCGGCCTGCTCATCACCGACGGAACGCGCGTCGTGCTGCAGCACCGCGCACCGTGGACTCATGACGGCGGCACGTGGGCACTGCCCGGTGGTGCCCGCGACAGCCACGAGGACGTCGTCACGGCCGCACTGCGCGAGGCGGCCGAGGAGGCCGACCTCGATCCAGCCAGCGTGGCGCCGTTGGAGGAATGGGTCGACGATCACGGCGGCTGGTCCTACACGACCGTCGTGGCCCAAGCGCTGGTCGCCCTCGAGCCGCGCGTGGCCAATGCCGAGAGCACCGACGTGCGCTGGTGGGCGATCGACGAGGTCGGCACTCTGCCGCTGCACAGCGGCTTCGCGAGCGCGTGGCCGACTCTGCGCGACCTGCTGCCGCG
>JAOPWD010000287.1 GCA_025965875.1 Pseudonocardiales bacterium | reverse complement strand
GCTCTACCAACTGAGCTAAGGCGGCACGCGGGCTGCCCGCGACCGGCCGAGTCTCTCGGGGGTCGCCTCGAACGCCGTCGAGAGCCAGATCGATCTGATTGAGACTCAAGCCAGCGCTGCGGCTTTGCGTCGTAGCGTTTAGGGATCCGGCGGGTTTGCTCGAGATCAATCTGCCGACGGGGTTTGTGTGTCTGGCTTTCTATTGACGTGCTACCCGCCGGATCTCGTCGCGGCGTGGTTCGTAAGAGGCGCGAGCGCTGAGGTTCTGGTTCTGGTATCAGATTTGCCCGCCGCGATCACTCTGTTCCACCTTCGCGAGAGGAGCCGGCGTCATGTCTACGGTGGTGATTGGGATTGATCCGCATAAGGCGTCACATACGGCGGTGGCGGTCGATGAGCGGGAGTTGCCGCTCGGCGACGTGCGAGTGCGCGCGTCGGCCGTGCAGACCGATCAGTTGTTGGCCTGGGCGCAGCCGTGGCCGCAGCGCACCTGGGCGATCGAGAATGCGGCCGGTCTGGGGTATCTGCTGGCTCAGCAGCTGGTGACGGCCGGCGAGCGGGTGGTCGATGTGCAGCCCAAGCTCGCGGCCCGGGTGCGTTTGCTCGCCTCGGTTGCGAGCAGTAAGAGCGATCCGCATGACGCGCGGTCGGTGGCGATCGTCGCGCTGCGCTCGGCCGGGCTCCCGCGGGTCACGGTCGAGGATCATGCCGCGGTGATGAAGGTGTGGATCCGACGGCGCCGGCACCTGACCCGGCTGCGGACGAAGGTGGCCAACCAGCTCCATGCTGTGCTGTGCGAGCTTGTTGCCGGTGGCTTCCCGCGCGAGATCAGTGCAGCGCAGGCGGCGGTGGTGCTCGAGTCGCTGCGGGCGAGTACGGCCGCCGATGTGGCCCGTGCCGAGCTCGCCGGTGAGATCCTCGACGATCTGCGCCGCGTGGATCTCCAGCTGCGTGAGCTGCGCAAGCGGCTCACCGCAGTGGTCCTGGCGTCCAAGACATCGGTGACCAGCATCTTCGGCGTGGGTCCAGTCATCGCCGCGACGGTCCTCGGCATCACCGGCGACGTGACCCGCTTCCCCAACGCGGACCACTTCGCCGCCTACGCCGGCACCGCGCCGGTCGAAGTGTCCTCCGGCCCGCACAGGGTCTTCCGGCTTTCGCGGCGTGGAAACCGGCAACTCAACCACGCCATTCACATGGCCGCCGTCACCCAGATCCGCAACCGCCCCAGCCAGGGACGCGCCTACTACGAGCGCAAGCTGACCGAGGGCAAGAGCCCGAAAATGGCGCTGCGAGCGCTCAAGCGCCGGATCACGAACACCCTCTACGACGCGATGATCAGCGACGCCCAGAGCCGGATACGCTCCGCAATGTCGTAGCCGACCAGCGCGATCATGCTGGTGTTCCCCCGCCGCTGCCGATGAGCGCCGCCCGCAGCCGGGGTCAAGGCTGGCCGAAGGCCACCCGCAGGGCCATGGGCCTTGACCCCGGCGAGGACGGAGCCAGACTTCGGCGCCGGGGAACACCAGTCATCCGACGCGACGAACCATGTACGGGAGCTGTCGAGGGGGTCCGGGAGGGCAAACAGGGAACGACTCTGACTCCAGCGCGACCGGCTCACACCCCAACACCGGCTCTTCGGACAAGCCACTCCCGGACCCATCGCCAGCCTAGAAGGAACCCACACCCGCGGAAAGACGACCCACGACGTCGAAGACGATCAACGCGAAACTCTTGACAACAAAGAGGCGTCGCTATGTCACCGGCGTCAACTGGTGGTGGGCAGAGGTGGGAGCGGCCGACGTGGCATGCGGTGGCGGCGTGCGTGCGCCTCGGCGTAAACGCCCGTCGGTAGACGGTCGGTGCGGAAGGGCGACGGCAGCGGCCTGGATGCGGTTGCGGATGCCGAGGCGGTCGAAGACGTGTTCCATGTGTTTACGCACGGTCGCGGGTGAGACGTATAGCCGTCGTGCGATCGTGGCGTTGTCCAATCCTTCGCCGACCAACGCCAGGATCTCCCACTCGCGGCTGGTCAGCTGGGGCACGCCGCTGCGTCTCCGCTGGGCGTCGAGGAGGATTTCGTGCAGGTGCGGGCGGAGCAGGCTGAGCACTTGGACGTCGCGATCGGTGAAGTCGCCGCCGGACTCGCGTAGGAGCAGGACTCTTCGCATTCGACCAGGGGGCGCCGGCAGGCAGACTGCCACTCCGTGCCGGACCGTTTCGAAGTAGTCGCGCACGGCCTCGTGGTTGCGTATCTCGGTATCGGAGTAGAAGTCCGACCACCGGGAAACCGTGACCAGGTCTCCGGTCTCTACGGCGTAGGTGCACGGTAGGAAACCGGTGTCGGCGACGGATCGGAAGTATGCCTCGGTATCGGGATCCACGACGTCGCCGCCCTGTTCTGGTGCGTCGACACCCACTTCACCGTTGTTGACGTACTGCACGACGACGAGCCCGCGGCGGACCCAGTCGAGTTCGCACAACTCGACCCAGTCGGCGCCGATGAGCCGCACGAGGTTATGCAGCACTGCCCACGGGACTGCCTCACCGGGTTCGTCGTCGCGGGCGTCTTCGATCAACTCCACCAGAGCGTGGAGGTCCGAATCCGGCAGCTTAGTCACCGTCATGGGCGTCGCCCCCCTTGCTGTAGAAAACGCTACGCGCGACCTGCCGGGACGGAAAGTACGCCCGAAGGCGTATTCCAAGCGCTCGGGCTGAAGGCCACCGTGTGTCTATGACTACCAACGCCGGCCTCCACCAGCGTATCCGCGCCCATCCTGTGCCAAAGATCCGCGCGACCCTGCCACTGCTCCCGATCATCATCGTGCTGGCCGTATTAGGCGTCGGCGCAGCATCCCATTGGAGCCACCATCAGGGCACGCGCGTCATGGATCTCAGCCGTCAGCCAGAACCGCGGCCAACCACTCTGAGCCCAATCACCGACCCAGCGCGAGTCCCAGCCATTCTCCGTCCATGATCGCCCGCCTGCAGCAGGCGGCCGATGACCAACCACAGGAGTTGCCATGTACATGCCCCCGGACTTCACCATCGCGATGACCGAACAACACACCCGTGCGCTTCTCGATGCCGCGGCCCACGCACGACGCGTGCGCGCGGCCAAACCTGCGATCTCGAACAGGCACCGCCGCCCGGCGATCCGCGTGATCAGGTTCCGACTGCGCCCAATGTTCACTCGCTTTGCCCACGCACCACGAGTGTGAAGCGACAATCGCTCAGCCACGATCAAGCCGATCACGCCGCCTACACGTGCACTCGCTATCCGTCGACCTGTACGGCGCCGAGCCTCGCGAAGGGTCGCGCAGATGGACCCTTCTCGAGCAGTCGGAGCGTCTCGCAAAGGAACCTTTTGCGGGAGATTCGGTTATCCGAGCGGCATAGGGAGCGCCTAAGCCGGCGGCTCGCCGCCGACGTGGGCGAATGTCTTGTTGACGATCTTCCAGG
>JAOPWD010000134.1 GCA_025965875.1 Pseudonocardiales bacterium | reverse complement strand
CCTCCGCCACCGCCGTTTCCGGCCGCCGCGGTAGCCGCGGCACGGGCTGCGGCTGCGGCAATGGCCTGCTGACGGCGGCGCTCCTCCGCGGCGCGCCGAAGGGCTTCGAGGCGCGCCTGTTCGCGCTGGTAGGCCACATAGGTCGCGCGTTGGTGGTTCAGCGTCGCTAGTTCCAGCTGCGCGCGATGGAGCTGCGTGCGGTTGGTCGCCAGCGCCGCCTGCAATTGCTGTTGCTGACGCTTGGCCGAGTTGACGGCTGCCACGGCTTGGTCTTGGGCTACCGCAGCGGCATGCGTGAGCTCGGCCTGCACGGTGACGGCCTTGCGCGCAGCCGCATCAGCGTTGGACTTGGCCACCGTGGCGCGCTGCAAGGTGCCGATGGCGCTGAGTTGGTGGCTGGATTGGTACTCGTGCAGGGCGCCCGACTCCAGCAGGATGTTCGGGTCGTCCGCGGTGAGCAGGCTGCCCGTCGTCCCGCCGACGTCCCCGCTCATGTAGCTGGCCTGCAGGTAGCCGACAAAGTCCTTCTGCGCCTGTACGACGTGACTCTTCGCCCTGGCGACGTTTGTCTTCGCCTTCTCGGCGGCGGTCTTGGCCTCGGCGAGCTTCGAGAGAGCGAGAGCCAGCTTCTGCTCGGCGAGTTCCTTCTCTGCCTGCAACTGCTCGAGCTTGCTCTGCATCTGTGCCGTCTGGGCGGCCAGGCGGCCGACTTCGGCCGCAAGATTGAGCTTGTGCTGCTGGGCGGCCGTGATCTGGCCGTCCGACGGGTTCGGCGGCGGTTTCGCGGTGGCCCGCCCGGGTGCGAGCAGCACGCTGGCCAGCGTGGCCACGACGGCGAGCCCGGCGACCACCCGCGGGCGGCGAGGTCGGATCCGAGTCTCCTGCACAGCGGCGGCGCTCCTCCTGGTGGCGCGACAGACGGTCGCGATGGAGATCAGAGTGCCATTTTCGCACCACAAGCGCCAGCAGCCCCAGCAGAAACTCCAGCAACAAGCGCACCAATAACCCCAAATCGGGCGTCAGCCCACGGCCACCGGCTCCCGCACCTCGTCGATAGGGGCCACGTCGACCCGCCTGCGTTCCCATCGCGACACCACCGCGTTGATGACCAGGGCGTAGGCCACTCCGGCGATCAGGTCGAGGACGTAGTGCTCGCCGGTGTACACCAGGACGACGCCCATCGCGATCGGGTAGAGCGCAAGCAGGTAGCGCCAGCGCCGGGCAATGTAGGGCGCGATGAACAGGGCCACCAGCGTCGCGAAGGCCACGTGCAACGAGGGCATCGCGGCAACCGGGTTCGCTCCGTCGCGCTGTGCGCTGTCGAGGACCTCCTGCACGTTGCCGGCATGCAGCCAGATCCAGCCGCGCGCCGAGGTCCTCGCGACCGGGTCGATGAGACCGTCGCGCGCCGCGAGCCACGGCGGCGCCTCAGGGAAGAGCACGTAGGTGACCAGGCCGGCGAAGGCCAGGACGACCACCCGGGTGATGTAGGCCAGCCAAATACCCCGATTGCGCAACCACAGCACGGCAGCCAGGACCGGCGTGGCCAGGAAATGGGAGGCGTAGACCAAAGTGGCCACTGCGTCGTACCAGTGGACCGCGGCCGGTGTGTAGAACTGGTCCTGCATCCATACCGCCGGGATTTGCCCGCCGAACAGCCAGCTCTCCGCCGATGCGATGTCTTGCTCGTGCAGGGGCAGGTTGACCATGGTGGCCACAACCCGCGACTGGTCGTACGCCATGAGCACCAGCGTGAACGGCAGCCAGTCCAGGAAGACCCGTACCAGCCTGCGCCACCCGTAGCCCAGGCTGGCAATCGACAGGCCGACGACGGTGATGAGCATCAGGGGCAGCCGGCCGGTGGGGACGCCCTCGTCCATGAAGATCCACGTCAGCGCACCGATGTAGGCAACAGTGGCCACGGCGCGGATTCGATGCCAACGGTTCAGGCGCAGTTCATCGCCAATCCCCTCGCCCGCCACTCCGATCACTCTAGGGCCAGGATGGGCAGAGGACAGGTAGGGCCATCAGCGGACGCGCAGGATCCACGGTGGTATCTTGACGTCAAGACATCTCCGAAACGGACAAGTCGAACCGCAACACAGCCGAAGGAGCCAACGGTGGCAGCCAGCAAGAACAGCTTCGGAGCGCGTGCTCAGCTCGACGTGGACGGGACCAGCTACGAGTACTACCGGCTCGACGCGGTCGACGGATCGGCACGGCTGCCGTTCAGCCTGAAGGTGCTGCTCGAGAACCTGCTGCGTACCGAGGACGGCAAGAACGTCACCACCGAACAGATCCAGGCGCTCGCCGACTGGGCTCCTGACGCCGAGCCCCATACCGAGATCCAGTTCACGCCGGCCCGTGTCGTCCTGCAGGACTTCACTGGCGTGCCCGCGGTCGTCGACCTGGCCACGATGCGCGAAGCGGTCGTCGAACTCGGCGGCGACGCCACCAAGATCAACCCACTCGCGCCGGCCGAGCTGGTCATCGACCACTCGGTGATTGCGGACCTGTTCGGCGCACCGGACTCCTTCGCCCGCAACGTCGAGCTCGAGTACCAGCGCAACCGCGAGCGGTACCAGTTCCTGCGCTGGGGACAGACCGCGTTCGACGAGTTCAAGGTCGTGCCGCCCGGCACCGGCATCGTGCACCAGGTCAACATCGAGTACCTCGCCCGCGTGGTGTTCGCGCGCAATGGGGGCGTAGCCGGCGGGGGAGGCGTGCTCTATCCGGACACCCTCGTCGGTACCGACTCGCACACCACGATGGTGAACGGCCTGGGCGTGCTCGGCTGGGGTGTCGGCGGCATCGAGGCCGAGGCGGCGATGCTGGGCCAGCCGGTGAGCATGCTCATCCCCCGCGTCGTCGGGGTGAAGCTCACCGGTGAGCTGCCCGAGGGCTCCACCGCCACCGACCTCGTGCTCACCATCACCGAACTGCTGCGCAAGCACGGCGTGGTGGGCAAGTTCGTTGAGTTCTACGGCCCGGGCGTGTCGGCGGTGCCGTTGGCCAACCGCGCGACGATCGGCAACATGAGCCCTGAGTACGGCTCGACGTGTGCGATCTTCCCGATCGACGACGAGACCCTGAAGTACCTGCGCTTCACCGGCCGCCCGGAGGACCAGGTCACGCTCGTCGAGACCTACGCGAAGGCCAACGGCCTCTGGCACGACCCGTCGGTCGAGCCGGCCTTTTCCGAAACGCTCGAACTGGACCTGTCGAGCATCGAGCCGTCGCTGGCCGGCCCCAAGCGCCCGCAGGACCGCGTGCCGCTGAAGTCGGCCAAGCCGATGTTCCGCGAGGCGCTGGGCGCGTACACCAACGGGGACTCGGTGCGCGATGGTGTCGACGAGGCCTCGGCCGAGTCCTTCCCCGCTTCGGACCCGCCCGCCTACGCCGAGGACGCGAACGGCACGTCTGCGCATCCCGTCGCCTCGGCGGCGGACGGTGCGAGCGGGCGGGTGTCGAACCCGACGAGTGCGACGCTGGCCGACGGCACCAACGTCGTACTGGACCACGGCGCCGTCGTCATCGCCGCGATCACCTCGTGCACAAACACGTCCAACCCGTCGGTCATGATCGCCGCCGCGCTGCTGGCCAAGAAGGCGGTCGAGCGGGGCCTGACCCGCAAGCCGTGGGTCAAGACGTCGCTGGCACCGGGCTCGAAGATCGTCACTGACTACTACGACCGCTCCGGTCTGACGCCCTACCTCGACAAGCTCGGGTTCAACCTGGTCGGTTACGGGTGCACCACCTGTATCGGCAACTCGGGTCCGATCATCGAAGAGGTGTCGGCCGCGGTGAACCAGGGCGACCTGGCCGCGACCGCGGTGCTGTCCGGCAACCGCAACTTCGAGGGCCGGATCAACCCGGACGTGAAGATGAACTACCTCGCCTCGCCGCCGCTGGTGGTCGCGTACGCCCTCGCCGGCTCCATGGACGTCGACCTGATCAACGACCCGATCGGCACCGACCCCGACGGCAAGCCGGTGTTCCTGCACGACATCTGGCCGTCCGTCGACGAGATCCAGACCACCATCGAGCAGGCCATCGCCAGCGAGATGTTCACCCGCGACTACGCCGACGTCTTCGCCGGCGACGAGCGCTGGCAGGGCCTGCCGACGCCCGAAGGCAAGACGTTCGAGTGGGACAGCGAGTCGACCTACGTCCGCAAGCCGCCGTACTTCGACGGGATGCAGCGCGAGCCGTCGCCGGTCACTGACGTCTCCGATGCGCGGGTGCTGGCCAAGCTCGGCGATTCGGTGACCACCGACCACATCAGCCCGGCCGGTGCGATCAAGGTCGACTCCCCCGCCGGCCGCTACCTGTCCGAGCACGGCGTCGACCGCGCGGACTTCAACTCCTACGGCTCGCGGCGTGGCAACCACGAGGTGATGATCCGCGGCACGTTCGCCAACATCCGGCTGCGCAACCAGCTCGTGCTGAGCGACGGTGCGGCGCTGCCCGAGGGTGGCTTCACCCGTGACTTCACCCAGCCGGACGGCCCGCAGAGCACGATCTACGACGCGTCGGTGAACTATGCGAAGGCGGGCATCCCCCTCGTCATCGTCGCCGGCAAGGAATACGGCTCGGGCTCCTCACGAGATTGGGCGGCCAAAGGGACGGCGCTGCTCGGCGCGCGGGCCGTCATCGCGGAGTCCTACGAGCGCATCCACCGGTCCAACCTGATCGGCATGGGCGTGCTGCCCCTGCAGTTCCCGGCCGGGGAGAACGCCGAGTCGCTCGGGCTCAGCGGCGAGGAGACATTCACGATCACCGGTATCGAGGCCATGAACGAAGGCAGCGTGCCGCCGACCGTCACCGTTCGGGCCGACGACACCGAATTCCAGGCCACGGTCCGAATCGACACCCCCGGCGAGGCCGACTACTACCGGCACGGCGGCATCATGCAGTACGTGTTGCGCTCCTTGCTCTGACCGGGCCGCGAAGGCAGCGAGGACGACGGCGCCAAGGACGTGCATGCAGGCGAGACGGTGGCGGGGTTGCTCGTCGACCGGACGGCGTACGAGGAGTATGACTATGACGCCGCCGGTGCGCGTGGCTACGGCGTCGTTCGGCTGAATCAACTGGTTGTCGAGCATCTGCTCGGCGCACGCTGAGCGGCTCGGTTCCGCAAGGGAGGCAGCGGGTGACGCTGGTCGCAGGAGTCGACTCGTCGACTCAGTCGTGCAAGGTCGTTGTCCGCGATGCAGATTCCGGAGCGCTGGTCCGCACCGGCACCGCGCCGCACCCCGGTGGCACCTCGGTCGACCCTGCCGTGTGGTGGGATGCGCTACACCTGGCGACGGAGCGCGCGGGTGGCATCGATGACGTCGCGGCGATAGCCGTGGCCGGCCAGCAACACGGCATGGTGTGCCTCGATGACGCGGGCACTGTCGTCCGCGATGCCCTGCTGTGGAACGACACCCGATCCGCGGACTCAGCGGCCGATCTCGTCACGGAGTTGCCCGGCGGCGCAACGGCGTGGGCGGCAGCGGTCGGCTCGGTGCCCCTGGCCGCCTTCACCGTCACCAAGCTGCGCTGGCTGGCCGAGCACGAACCGGCGAATGCCGCACGCACGACCGCGGTATGCCTGCCGCATGACTGGCTGACCTGGCGGCTGCGCGGCTCGCTGCCCGTTGATGAGCTCACCACCGACCGCAGCGACGCAAGTGGCACCGGGTACTGGTCGCCCGCGACCGGCAGCTATCGCAACGATCTGCTCCAACTCGCATTCGGCACAACGCCGTTGCTCCCCCGCGTTGTGGCGCCGGCCGAGGTGTCAGGAAAGACTGCGGACGACCTGCTCGTGGCCGCCGGCGCCGGAGACAACGCCGCCGCCGCGCTGGGGATAGGCGCCACGCCCGGCGACGTGATCGTCTCGATCGGTACCTCGGGAGTCGTTTGCGCGGTGGACACGAAGGCCAGTGCCGACGCGACCGGCATCGTCGCCGGCTTCGCCGACGCCACCGGGCACTTCCTGCCACTCGTATGCACGCTCAACGCGGCCCGCGTTCTGGAGGCGACCGCCACGCTGCTCGGAGTGTCACTCGACGA
>JAOPWD010000273.1 GCA_025965875.1 Pseudonocardiales bacterium | reverse complement strand
CGCGGCAGCGAGACCGAGCAGGACGACCACGCCACACGGTAGCGGGGCGCCGCGAGTGATTTAGCGAACAGGCTTGGTCAAGGTGAACTGCGCGACGTCGAGGTAGCCGGTGCGGAACCCGGCCTCGCAGTAGGCCAGGTAGAACGACCACATGCGGCGGAACGTCTCGTCGAACCCTAGGTGTGCGATCTCGCCGGCGCGAGTCTCGAACCGCTCACGCCAGCGCCGCAGCGTCTCGGCGTAGTGCCGCCCGAACAGGTAACGATCCGAGACCCGCAACGTCGTCGCGCCGCGGACCGTGCGCTCGATCGACTCGGCCGACGGCATCTGTCCGCCGGGAAAGATGTACTTGCGGATCCAGGTGTACGTGTCGCGCGTGGCCAGCACCGTGTAGTCGTCCTGCAGGATCGCCTGCAGCCCGACCCGCCCGCCGGGCGCCAGCAGTCGGTCGATGGTGCCGAAGTATTCGTCCCAGTGGTTCGCGCCCACCGCCTCGATCATCTCGACGCTGACGATGGCGTCGAACTGGCCCTGCGTCTCGCGGTAGTCCTGGAGCAGGACGCTGGCCTGCTCGGTCATCCCGGCGGTCGCGATGCGCCGGCGCGCCAGTTCAGCCTGCTCGATCGAGATCGTGATGGACGTGACCGTGGCGCCGCGGGCGGCCGCGCGGATGGCCAACTCGCCCCAGCCGGTGCCGATCTCGAGCAGCCGGGTGCCGTTGCCGACTTTCGCCACATCGAGCAGCCGGTCGATCTTGCGGCGCTGCGCGTCGGCGAGGTCATCGTCGGCCCCGTAGGGCTCGCCGTCGAAGACGGCCGATGAGTAGGTCATGGTGTCGTCGAGGAACGTCTTGAACAGCTCGTTGGACAGGTCGTAGTGGCGGCGGATGTTGTCGCGGGCGCCTTCGACGGTGTTGTCGTCGTGGGCGGGCTGGCGGTGCAGCACGGCGTGGCGCAGCCGATGCAAGACCGCCGGAACGAGTTCGCGCATGTTTGCGGCGAAGGCCGACAGCACGGCGGTCAGGTCGTCGGCAGTCCAGTCGCCGGCCAGGTAGGCCTCGCCGAAGCCGATCGTGCCGGTGGCGCCCAGGCGGTGGTAGAACGAATCCGGCCGCACGAGCCGCAATACCGGCGCTGAGGTGTCGCCACCGCCGTAGCTGGGGCGGCCCTTCTCGACGACCCGAAGCGGGATGCGTCCGACGGCATTGTGGAAGATCCGCTTGGCGACGGCCGCGCGGACCGGCCGGTGCGGCACGGTGGCCACGTCCGGCCACAGGGTGGCGTCGATGGCGGCCCGGGACGTTCCTCGGGTCTGGTCGATGACGGTCATGTGCATTCCCTCCGGCCGCCGCGAGAATCCGGGTCAGTTCAATCAGACGACGAGTGAGGCCTGTCCGGCAAGGGCCTTCGCCAAGACATTCGTTGTCTGGGGCTCCGCGGTTCCGTCCGGTTGCCTCTCACACAGGACAGCGAGGAGGAAGCCGGTGGCCAGTTCGTGCCAGACGCGCGCCCGCCGCAGCATGGCGTGCCGCTCGTCCTGGACGCTCACATAGCTGACCGAGTCGGCGACCAGCGCCGCCGCCCGCGCGTATGCGGCCGAGGCCGGAGGGCTGGTCATCCGGTCGAGCGTGCCGTGCGCGATGAGCACCCGGCGACCGGCGAGCTGGTTGACCGGGTCACCGGTCTCGATCCACGGCGCGAGCGCCACCACGGCGCGCACGGTGGGGTAGTCGGCGACGTAGAGCGCGGTGCGCCCGCCCATCGAATGCCCGACGAGGCCGATCGGCACGCCGGGAAAGCGGCGCTCGAGTTCGGCCAGCGCCCACCGGGCGTCGGCGAGCGGCGCCTTCGCGGCGCCGTTCCAGCCACGCTGGACGTAGCGCAGCCGGGCGACCGCCAGGCCGTTCACGGCACCGACGCGGCGCAGGTGCTTCGCGAACGGCACCATGCGCAACACGGCGAGTTGGGACGCCCGAACGCGGCCGGTGCCGTGCGAACGCCCGCCGTGCAGCACCATCGCGATCGCGTGTACGGGCCCGTCGGGCACGTCCACCTTCAGTTTCGGTTCGGGACTCACCGCGGGCACGTCGTCTTCGGCGGCGGGACGGTGCCGTTGATCAGGTAGTCGTTGACGTAGTTGTCGATGCACGTACTGCCCTGCAGGTAGGACGTGTGCCCCTCGCCGTCCCACGACAGCAGGGCAGCGTTGCCCATCGTCTGGGCCAGGTCGATCGCGCCCTTGTACGGGGTGGCGGGGTCGTGCAGGTTGCCGATGACGAGCACCTTGTGCGGCGTGGCCGCACTCGGCAGCGGCACCGGCGTGCGGTCGGGCTGCCAGACCTGGCAGGAGAACAACGACGGCGCCGACCAGCGGCCGAACATCGGGTAGTCCTTCACCCATTTGATCGCAGTGGCCTTGATGGTGTCGTCGGTCGGTCCCGGCTTCGAGTCGTTGCAGTTGATCGTCGTGTTCGCGTCGGAGATGTTGGAGTAGTGGCCGTCCGGGCTGCGCTGGTTGTAGCTGTCGGCGAGCTTGAACAGGCCCTTGGCGTCGCCGCCCTTGGCGTCGATGAGTGCCTGGCCGAGTGCGGGCCACTCCGACTGGGAGTAGAGCGCGGACAGCACACCGGTGAGCACGATCGACCCGGTCGCAGTGCGGTTCTCGCCCGGGGCGCTGCTCTTGAGTGGCGTCTGGTTGGCCTGCTTGACGAGGTCGTACACGACCTGGCGCGGATTGCCGAGCGACTTGCACGGTGAGCGGGTCAGGCAGTTGGTCTGGAACTGGTCGAAGGCGCCTTCGAAACCTTTGAGCTGGTCGGCGAAGGACGTGATGTCGTCGCTGAGCGGGTCGACTGCGCCGTCCAGGACGGCGACCCGCACGTGATCGGGGTACAGGTGGGCGTAGACCGAGCCGAGTTCGGTGCCGTAGGAGAACCCCAGGTAGTTCAGCGGCTTGTTGCCCACGGCGCCGCGGATCAGGTCCATGTCCTTCGCGGTCTGCACGGTGTTGTAGTCGGCCAGCGCCGTTCCGTACTTTGAGTTGCAACTCGTGGCGACCGTCTCCGCCAGGCGCTTCGCCTCGGCCAGACCGGTAGCCGTCAGCACGTCGGGAGCGGCGGCGTTGAGCTGATCCTTCTCGGAGTCGCTGATGCACGCCACCGGGCTGGACAACCCCACGCCGCGCGGATCGAAGCCGAGCAGGTCGTAGTGCGAGAGCAGCTTGTCCGAGACTTGGATGGCCAGGCCGACCGCCAGCTCGACGCCGGAGCCGCCCGGCCCGCCGGGGTTGACCATCAGGCTCTCGCCGCTCTTGTTGTTGCTGTCGTGCACCTTGACGACTTCGATCGGGATCGACTTGCCCGACGGTTGATCGTGGTCCAGCGGCACCTGCAGCCGGGCGCAGGAGAACGAGAGCCGTTCGAAGCGCCCGGCCGGGAACGGCAGCCCCTTGAGGTTGAACAGACTGCTGCAGTCGGTGAAGTTCGCCGGTTGGGGCGCTGCGGTCGAGGACGACGTTGCGCCCGGGCTGCTCGACGCGGGTGACCCCGTGGGCGTCGTGGCAGAGCCGTGGCCGGAGACCGTTGCCGTGCAGCTAGCGAGCAGCAGTATCGCCACCGCCACGGCAGCGACACGGCAGGACGACAGCGGGAGGCGGAGATTCCGTCGGGCAGGCACGAGATGCACGCTACCTGCGCGCCACGCCACCTGCCCCGGCTTGTCGGGGGAGCCTGATCCACTTGTCGTCGACGACCAGTCAGAATGAGCCAATGAAGCTCCCAGTGATGCCGCCGGTCGCCCCCATGCTGGCCAAGTCCGTGCCCACGATCCCGCCGGGCGCCTCCTACGAGCCCAAGTGGGATGGTTTCCGGAGCGTCGTGTTCCGCGACGGCGACGAGGTCGAGTTGGGCAGCCGCAACGAGAAGCCGATGACGCGGTACTTCCCGGAGCTCGTCGAGGCGATCAAGGCCGAACTGCCCGAGCGCTGTGTCATCGACGGCGAAATCGTGATCGCCACCGGCTCCGGTCTGGACTTCGATGCGTTACAGCAGCGCATCCACCCCGCCGCGTCACGGGTCACGATGCTGAGCGAGAAGACGCCCGCGTCATTCATCGCCTTCGATCTCCTGGCGCTCGGTGAGGACGACCTGACCGGGAAACCGTTCACTCAGCGACGCGAGGCTCTCATCGATGCACTGTCGGGGGCGGGTTCTTCGATCCATCTCACGCCGGCCTCGACCGATATCGACGAGGCCCAGCGCTGGTTCACCGAGTTCGAAGGCGCCGGCCTGGACGGCGTCGTGGCCAAACCACTCGCCGGCACTTACCAGCCCGACAAGCGCGTCATGTTCAAGATCAAGCACGAACGTACCGCGGACTGCGTCGTCGCCGGCTACCGAGTCCACAAGTCCGGGCCGGACGCGATCGGCTCGCTGATGCTGGGCCTCTACAACGACGCCGGCACGCTTGTCTCGGTGGGCGTGATCGGTGCCTTCCCGATGGCCCGACGCAAGGAGCTGTACGAGGAACTGCAGCCACTGGTCACCGACTTCGAGGACCACCCCTGGAACTGGGCGGCGCACGAGGCCGGCGAGCGCACGCCACGCAAGGGCGAGGGATCGCGCTGGAACGCCGGCAAGGACCTCTCCTTCGTCCCGCTGCGGCCGGAGCGGGTCGTCGAGGTCCGCTACGAGCACATGGAAGGCGAGCGGTTCCGTCACACCGCGCAGTTCAACCGCTGGCGCCCCGACCGAGACCCGCTCTCGTGCACCTACGAGCAGCTCGAGCAGCCGATCAACTTCGCCCTCGACGACATCGTCCCGGGACTCGGCAAAGCGTGAGCCCGGCACAGGGGCGGTGCACCACATCGAGCTGTGGATTCCCGACCCGCGCTCGGCAGGCCGCGCTGGCAATGGCTGCTTGCCGAGCCAGGGGATGAATCCTACGAGGTGGAACTCGTCGCCGACGGTCCGCTCAGTGTCCCGGGTCTGGCTGCGGGCTGAAGCGGTAGCGGCAGAACAACGCGTCGTCCTCCTCGAGCAGGCCGGCGAGCGTGAGCCGGTGGGGATCGTCGGGCCACAGTTCGCCCGCGACTATCCGGCGTGCGCCCGGGCCGGTCAGCAAGGGGGAGATACTCAGACACAGTTCGTCGACGACGCCCGCCCGGGCGAGGTCGGCGAACAGCAGCGGGCCGCCTTCGCAGAGGATCCGGGTCAGGCCGCGGTCGGCCAGGGTCGCCCGCGCAGCGGCCAGATCGACGCTCCTGTCTCCGCAGACGATGACGTCGGCGACCTGCTCGAGTTCGGCGCGCACTCTCGGATCGCCGGCAGCGCAGGTGAGCACGATCGTGCGTGCGTCGTCGGGTGCGGCCGCGAACAGGTCGTCGGCCGGGTTCAGGCGTAGCGACCGGCTGACCACCGCTGTGGGCAGCGTCGCGGGCAGCCCGTACTTGGCACGGATGGCGCGCCGCCTGTCGCTCACGGTGATCGGCTTGTAACCCTCGGTGCGCACGGTGCCAGCCCCGGCGACGACGACGTCGGCCAGGTCGCGCAGAGCGGCGAAGATCCGATTGTCACCAGCGGTCTGCAGGCCGCGCGAGGCGCCGTCCTCGGTGGCCGCGCCGTCGACGCTGGCGACGAAATTCACCCGCAGGCCGCCGACGTCCAGCCAGTCCGCGGCGTAGAACGCGTGCACGTCGACGTCGTCTTCGGGCGTGGGAAGCAGTGCGCGCATGACGACCATCTCAGCATGTATCCACGCGGGGCGGGACCCGTCGGTACGCTCGGCGCGGTGGGTGAGAAACCGACGCGGGTGCCGGCATCTGTCGAGCGTGCCCTCGACACCGCACTGGACAAGGCCCTCGCGATCCAGCGGCCGGTGGTGTTGGCCTACTTGGAGCGGGTGCGTGCCAAGCGCCCGCACGCCACGCCGACCCAGGTGATCGAGCAGCTCGAGCGGCGCTACCTGACCGCGGTCATTGGCATCGGGGGAGCGTCCGGAGCCGCGGCCGCCTTCCCGGGCGTGGGTACCGGTGCGGCAATCGCCACAGGTGCTGTCGAGATCGCCGGGTTCGTCTCGGCGACAGCGATGTACGTGCTCGCGGTCGCGGAGGTGCACGGTATCCCGGTCAGCGATCCCGAGGTACGTCGTGCCCTCGTCCTCGCCGTGCTGCTGGGGGAGGGCGCGACGGCGGCGCTCGAGGGCGCGGCCGGCAGTGCGCCGCATTGGGCGCAGGTGATCGGGCGGGCTACGTCGCGGGAGAAGATCGCCGGGGTCAATGCCCGGCTGGCGCACTTGGTCCTGGCGCGCTTCGGCGCGAAGCAGGGGGCATTGCTCCTCGGGCGCGCGCTGCCGCTGGGGATCGGCGCGGGTATCGGTGCGGTCGGTAACGCGGCGCTGGCGCGGGCGGCGATCGCGACGGCGCGCCGGGCGTTCGGTCCGGCACCGGACAGCATGACGCGGGTGATCGACGCGCGACCGGAGGTTGAGCGGCAGTCTCGGCGTGTTCGGCGGCGGGTGAAGAAGCTGTAAACGCGCTTGCTACGGTTCGATCGGTTTTGGGTAGGCCTGCCGTTAGTCGATGACCGTGGAGGCGTCTGTGTTCGTTGTTCTGCTTACCGACGAAGGACAGCTGTTGGCGGCACCGCGCGCCGTTGGACCGTTTGACGAGTTCGACATTGCGCAGACGTTCTCGAACACGCTGCTGGAAACGTGGAAGAGCTCGGACGGGGACGCGCCGCAGGCGACGGTGGTGCGGGTTGAAGAGCCGATGCCGGGTGTGGTGGTTGGGGAGATCTGACGGTCGGATGCTGCGCCCTTCTGACCGACTGAGGGCTGAGCGCTAGCCACCGAGCAATGGAAGCAATGCGGTGAGGTACGAATCGGCTGCCTGCTGTTGACCGGGCAGGACCGCGGTGAGGTGGACAACGGCGATGATGTGTGGGGCGCGGATGAAACCCACCGTCTCGGGTCCGTTCGGGCCATTGATCGTGAACGTCTTCTGGTTGTGGCTGGTGACGTGAGCGCGCGCGTGGTGGTTGGCAAGTAGATAGCGCTCGACGTTGGCGGCGATGGCGTCGGGCTCGGCGTCCGTGTAGTAGCGGTACGCGTACACCCGGCCGACGATCTTGCCGGACCCGGCGGCGCTGTTGATCCTGATGCGACCGTGGGTGACGACGGAGTCGATCGTCTGCTCGGTGCCGTGCAAGGCGGCGGGGCGTTCTTCGGCGGCGTCCGGGCCGGGGTCCAGGCTCGAGGCCGTGCCACGCGGGAACGCGGGGGCGGCCTGGGTGAGAGCCCTGCGGAGGTCGGCGTCCAGCGCGAGCACGGCGAGCGAAATCTGGGGCACCGCGGTCTGGCGCTGGCCCGTAAGCACCTGAGCCGGGCGCACATGGGCGAGAATCGCCCGCAGCTCCCAGGCATTGATGTCGATCTGCGTGCTGATCTCGAGGTGCCCGGTCTCGTCGTAGACCCGCTTGCCGTGCAACCTGTCCGGGCACACGTGCTCGTCGCCGCACAGCCGCTGGCGCAGGTC
>JAOPWD010000248.1 GCA_025965875.1 Pseudonocardiales bacterium | reverse complement strand
TGCCCTGCGCCAGCACCACCGCGCCGCCGGCCAGCGCCGCACCCCAGCCGATCGACGGCAACGACTGTCCCGCGTACCAACCGGGCACCGGCCCGGCGACCGCGGCGCTTGCACCCGCCCCGACCCGGACCACGCGCTCGGTGGCCCGGGGCAGTTCGACGATCCCCTGCGCCGGGTCGGCCGAGACGACCTGGACGTCCAACGTCCGTCCGCCAGCGGCGAGGCACAGCACGCGGGTGGCGCCGCCGACGATCGTCAGCGTGTCCAGCCCGTCGCCGGAGGGCCGGTTGGCGACCGTGATGACCGCGAGCTCGCCGTCGTGGAGGGTGGCGCCGCTACCCGCGTGGGCGGTGAGGCCGTCGGCGGGCTGCTCGAGGAGCCGGTCGGACATCGTGGCCAGGCGCTGCGCGGCCTGCGGCGCCGGGCGGGCGTTGGCCACCGCGCCGACGGCGCCGGAGGCAAGCCGGGTGACCGGCGCGACGCCGACGGCGGTGATCGTGCGGTCGGTCTGCAGCGCGGCCCGCGGCACCAGCTTGAGCCCGAGCTGGGTACGGCCGACATGCGCGGACTGCACCGACGCGAGCGTGGGCGCGATGCGCGACACCGACTTGCCGCGGTCGGCCACTGTCGTTCCGCTCGGGCGGTCGAGTGCGATGGCCAGCGGTCCACCGAGCACCGCCTTGACCAGCGGCGCCCACCGGCGCGGGGCGGGCTTCGTGCGGTCGACGACGACGGGCGTCACCGGCGGGGATACCGGCGCCGGGCTCAGGATCAGGTCGTCGGCGAGCGAGCCGAACGTGGGCGAGGCAGTGCGCTCCCCGCGCAGCGCGGCGACGGTCGTGCGGCCCGTCCCGGCCGCGGCCATGACCAGCGCGGCACGTTCGAAGCGCAGGCTGGCGTCCGGGCTGCCCACGGCGAACACCGCGGCGGCCGTGCGCAATGCGACGGCCTGGGTGACGCGCAGATCGGTGTTTACCTTGTTCGTCACGAACGGCAGCGGCTTGCGCTTGCCGTCGATGGGCAGCTCGATCTGGTGGTAGTCGATGGGGGCCGCACCGGTGAACATGCTGTCGGGCAGCACGGTGTCGATCGCCATGCCGTCGCACGCGTCGACGGTGTCGCCGGCCGGCACCGTCTTCGCCTTGGGGTTCGGCGCGGGACCCCAGATGCCCTTCGGGAAGGCCGCCGCTGGACGGGCCGAGAGCTGCACCTTGTTGACGCCGAACGGCTGCGCCTCGTCCGAGGTGAGGGTGACCGTGAGCGTGGTGTCCAACGTCGCGGAGTACATCGGCGCGACCCCGAGACCCGGCGCCGAGACGGTGGTGTCCTTGCCGCCCGCCGCACAGGTCAGCTGCACGGTCTCGGTGGGCGCGGTGGTGACGAACGTGACCGCGAACTCCGGCACCACGCGGAACGGGTGTGCGGCACTGCCGTCGGGCGGCTTGTCGACTCCGCCGGAGTTCGCTGCCGCGGACTTGCCGGCGGTGAGCCCGCCACGCAGCACCGCGGCCTGCACCACCTGCGCGCCGGCGTCGCCGCGCAGGTACTTTGCCGCGAACTCGGCCGCGTCCAACGCGAGTTCGGCCGGGTCGGCTGAGTCGCCGAACTCGAACGGGATCCCGATGCCGTAGACGCTGAAGTGTCCGTGCACGTGGATCGGCGGGCCGTCGACGATGACCTCGAAGCCCAGCGAGACCTCGACGTCGATCGAGCCGAACAACAGCCAGATCCGGATCCCGACGTGCGCCTCGGCGTAGACCGCCACCTCGAACCAGAACGGGTCGAAGAACACGATTCCGTCGGCGCCCAGGCGCAGGTCGGCGTGCGCGGGTCCGAGATGCGCGGCGATCTCCAGGCCGACCCCGGCCATGATCGCCTCGGAGCACAGCGCGAAGTAGACGCCGCCCTCGATGCTGATGAAGTCGGCCGGCTGCCAGCGCAGGCCGACCCGCGGCACCACCGGGTAGCCGTCGTGGTGGAAGCGCGGGTGGTAGCCGCCGACGGTGATCACGAACTGCCCCGCGTTGGGACCCTTCCACCACGCGGCGAACGCGAAGCCGCCGGTCAGATGCACCGAGCGGTCCAGCACCCACGAGTTCTCGGTGAGCTGGGCCTGCACGAGCAGCAGGCCCTCCTTGGACGAGAAGCGGGCCAGCAGGGCGAGCTCGACCGAGACGAGCGCGGTGTCGGCGGTCGGCAGCTGTACGCGGGCCAGGCCGAGGATCGCGATCTCGAGGCCGTCGCCGAACTGGACGGTCAGCAGGATCTCGCCGTTGATCAATACGAAGCTGGTGAACGAGATGCCGGCCGCGACCCAGTACTCGCCCTGGGCGGGCGGGACGATCGTGCGCATGTTCTTCAGCTGCTGCATCGGCTCCGGTGCGGGGCCGCCCGAGCGCAGCGCCTGCATGAACGGGTGCGTGTTGACCTGGTCGATCGTCGGCGTATGCAGTTCGCGGTTGATGCCGAAGCCGATGCCGATGCCGGTGATGAAGAACGCGGGGACGCCGCCGAGCGGCGCGTGCAGTACGCCGAACGCGAAGAAGGACGCAAACTCCGCGCCGCTCGGCGTGGTCGGGTGCGCGTACCCGCCGAACAGGTCGATGCCGTAACTGCTGTAGGAGATCTTCAGCATCCCGAGGTACTCGACCCCGATGAGCGGCGCATCGAGCGGGAACTTGACCAGCCCGCCCGCCAGCGTCAGCCCGGCGATGCTGGCCGAGATCGCGAAGCCAGCGACGTCGATCTCCCACGAGCTGCCGTCGAAGAACGGCCGTCCGACGTGGTAGCCGAAGCGCAGCTTCTCGACCGAGGCCGACAGGCCGAGCAGCGACACGCTGCCGTCGAGGTACAGGCTGATCATGTCGAGCTGCTTGGGCGTCAGCCCTTCGCGATAGGTGACGCCGAGGCCGATCTGCTCGAGATAGACCGGGCCGAACGCGCGCTGGATCGGCATGAACCACGGCCCGTCGCCCTTGCCGGCGCGCAGGGTGACGGCCACGCCGGTGCCGTGGTCCTGGACCGCGACGGCGGGGCTGAAGCTGGGCCGCGGGGGCGCACCGCTGCCGCCGGCGTCGTGCATGATGCCCTGCGCGACGGCGTTGTCGCCGCCGCCACCGCCCAGGGGCACGCCGAGCCCGCCCAGCTCGATCTGCACCCCGCCGGCCAGGTCAGGCTGACCGCTCGTGCCCAGAACGATGCTGCCGAACAGGTGGACGGCGACCGAGTCCAGCCGCAGGCCGGCGTCGATCAGCGGGCCGCTGCTCTTGCCGAGCCGCAGCCCGACGCCGTTCGCCGCGATCCCGGGCGCCGGGCTGACGACGGCGCCATTGACGCGGAGCAGGTCGAGCACGATGCCGGGCTCGGGCGAGCCGCCGCCGGGCTCGTCGATCCAGCTCGAGTCCATCTCCAGGCTCAGCACGGTGTCGCCGGAGGACAGCTCGATGCCGGCCGAGTCGGTGGTCGTCACGGCGATACCGAGCAGGTCACCGGTCTTGGCGATGCTGAACGTAAACGGCCTGATCTCGACGGACGGCGCGGCGGCGGCCAACTGGCTGGCCACGGTGAACAGCTTCGCGGGCCAGTTGTCGAGTACGCCTGGCAGCAGTTGCGGGTCGTCGGCCGGCGACACGGCCGGTTCGAGGATCGAGCCCTCGAGCACGAACCGGACGGTCTTCGTGCCGAGCGGTGTGTTCAGCTGGGTCTTCACGACCGGGACGCCGAGCACCCAGCCGCCGACGAGGTCCAGCACGGCGCTGACCGCGGCCGTGGCCACGCCGCCCGGAGTCTCGTCCTCGCCGACGGTCGTCGCGCCCGTGCGGTGTGTCGCCAGGACGGTGAGCCCGCCGACCTGCCGCCAGCGGGCAATCAGCTCTCGGTGGTCGATCGCGGTGGGCGCCTTGTCGTCGAGTCCCAGCCCGATCTCGGCCTGCCAGCCGGCAGCTGATTCGTAGCCCACCCGCACCACCGGGCGGATGACCGGCCCGTCGATGTTGATCGCCGCCGGCCCGACCTCGGCTGACCAGCCGGCCAGGCCGGTGCCGTCGACGGCCAGCGAGACGGCGACCGAGTCGATCACCGGCAGGCCGGTCGCGGCTGCCTGCACGCGCACGGCGAGCGGCGACGGGTGCACCTCGATCACTGCGCTGCGCACGGTGATGGTGAGGACGCCGGAGCCGGACAGCACGGCGACGTGGTTGGCGGCCGGCAGGCCGAGCAGGCGTTGCAGCACCGGGTCGAGGGCGGCGCCGGCGGCGATGAGCATCGGGCCGAGATGCGCGCTCAGGTACGCGACTGGGTTGTCGGCCAGTGCGTGCAGGGCGGTGCGGTTGAAGACTGCGGGCGTCCCTGCCGCGACCTCCAACCCGGTGCCGACAGCACCGACGAGCGCGGCGATCTCGGTGCGGGTCGCGTCGCCGGTCATCGCGGCCAGCTGGGTCAGCACGGTGGGCAGCACCGCGTCGACCAACCCGCCGCCGAACAGCGCGCCCAGGCCGGCCGGGTTCGGGTAGATCTCGATGTCGGGGCCGCTGGCTGGGCGCAGCAACAGCCGCAGCCCGGTGCCGTCGACGATCAGGTGGGCGGCACTGCGGTGCTGCGGGGTGGAGGTCCCGCCCGGGCCGTCGGGAACACCGACGAAGAGCTCGACGGACGGCCGCGGTGCCCCGGCTGCGGGCAGGGTGAGCGAGGCGGTCAGGCCGGCCGCGACCGGCGGGTGTCCGGCCAGTCCGGCGAGCCAGGCGGTGGCGTCGACGGCGAGCGCGATGGACGGACCGGCCGCGGCGGGCGTGATCGAGACCTGCACGCCGTCGGTGATCGGCCAGACGCCGCGCGGCGTCCCGGGAGCCAGGCCGATGAACGGTTTCAACGCTTCGAGCAGGTCGACGAGCTTCGTCACGTCGAACGGGCCGCCGCTGAGCACGGCCAGCACCCCGGCCTGCGAGAACCAGCCGGCCGGGTCGTCGAAGAGGCGGACCGGAGCCCCGATCGCCCGGAAGCCGTTCGCATCGGGCGGCCGGAGCATGCCGAGGGCAGAGGTCAGGTCGTCCAGGGCGGTGCCGAGCTGGTTGTCGATGTTGCGCAGGCCCTCGAGGGTGACCCGCAGCGCCTCGGCCGGGATGGCCGCGGTGGCGAGCCGGCCCAGCCCGTCCAGGTCGAGGGTCGGCCACAGCGGCACCGGCGGTGCGCCCCCGCCGCGCACCAGCTGGGCCCGCAGCGGGCCGGACTGCACGTCCAGCGCGAACGCGTCGGCGGCCGGATCGCCCAGGCCCGCAGCGAAGCTGAGGTGGCCGGCGGCGTCGAGCTGGGCCCCTGCGTGCCAGTGCAGCAGCCCCTCGGCGCCGGTGGCGGTGAAGCCGATCGTCCGTGCGGCGAGGTTCGCGTCGGCGGTGAGCGGGCCGAGCGCCAGGTGGACGCCGGCTCCGGTGACCATGAGCTCGGGCACGAGCCCGGCCAGCGCTGCCAGCAGCGCATCGCGTGCCGCGGGCACGTTGACGACCGCGCGCAGCTGGCCGCCGGGGTCGTGCAGCAGATGCGC
>JAOPWD010000243.1 GCA_025965875.1 Pseudonocardiales bacterium | reverse complement strand
GACGCACTCCAGGGCGAGCGCGAGCACCCAGCCCGGCAGGGCCCGGACCGCCCAGTACCACCGCGCCCGGGGGCTGACGAGGTTCGCGGGAGCCCGCAGGCGTGGTTGGGTCACGGCTCCATCGTGCCTTGCTGGCTGAGCACCACGGCAGCGGCCGAGTGCATTGATCAACGATGACAGTTGTCATTGCACTCGACCGCGACCGGGCAACGGGTGCGAGACTCGTTCCGTGACGGCTGATCGCAACGTGCTCGGCGGCGAACTCGAGGTCTGCGGCACCGAACCGCTGACCGGCTACTTCCGCGACGGATGCTGCAACACCGGGCCGGAGGACACCGGCAGCCACACCATCTGCGCGGTGGCGACGCGCGAGTTCCTCGAGCATCAACGCTCGGTCGGCAACGACCTCAGCACCCCGATGCCCCAGTACGGCTTTCCCGGGCTGGAGCCGGGAGATCGTTGGTGTGTCGTCGCCGCCCGATGGTTACAGGCATACGAGGACGGCATGGCGGCGCCGGTCGTCCTGGCCGCGACGCACGAGCGGGCGACCGAGACCGTCCCGCTCGAACTGCTGCGCGAGCACGCCGTCGACGTTCCTGGTGATCTGAGTTCACTGGCCTGACGCCTGTGGTTGCAGGCCATTCTCTACGTTTTTTGTAGGGAAAGCGGGCGGTCGTGGCGCTGCCAATCCCCGGGCGAAAAGCGCCGGGATTCATCCCGTTACAAACGCCCTGATATGTCGATTGTGTGCGACAGTTGAAGAGTGTCGGGAAAACGGCACAAGAATTTCACATCCGGAGATCCTGATGCCTGCTGCGAAGTCGCCAGTCCCGACATCCCCGATCGCGTCCTCGCTGGTGGCCTGCGCATGTGGGCGCTAGGCGTTGGTGTGGATGACCCGCTCTTCATAGCCGTGGCGCACTCAGCAAAGGTGCGATGCATTGTCTGCGACCGGCAGGGCGATCAGACGAACGGGACCGGCTGGCAGCAGGCGTGTCTCCTGGGCCATGCGCCGTGCCCCGGGTGCGGCAAGATCATCGGCCTGACCCCTGCTGGACGGGTTCGACAGAGCCACGCTGGTTGTCCGAGCCCGAACCTGAGCGCGAAGCCCGTACCGGCCGTCGCACCGCGTTACCAGCCGCGGGTGCGCCTCTCCGCCAGGTGAGGACGCTCGGCCCGAGGGTCGAGTCATCCCATGGCCTGGGTAGAACCACCTTTCGGTGTGAAGCGTTAGGTCGCTGTACACGAGCCGGTCCCACGGTGGATACTTTGGTTGCGTCTTGGAACAGGTTCGATTCGGGGTCGATATGGGTCGTCCAACCCGTGCTTTCAACCGGGTCGTTTGCGCTGTCGCGATCGTGGCCTCAACATTCGTCCCAGCAGATTTCGCTCGTGCTGCAACGTCGCCTGTCGTCGTTGCCGCCGGCGACATCGCCTGCGCCCCCGGCTCCGCGAGCAGCGCAACGGCGTGCAACCAGGTACAGACGGCCGCCCTCATCGGAAAGCTGAATCCCAAGTACGTTCTGCCAATCGGCGACCTGGTGTATCCCGCCGGTAGCCAACCGGGCTTCAGCAACTCCTACGGACCGTCTTGGGGCAAGTACAAGTCGATCACCAAACCAGTCCCCGGCAACCATGATTACGGAACGGCTGGCGCTTCGGGCTATTTCGGGTACTTCGGCTCGCGTGCGACACCGTTGCAACCAACCTGCACTTCGTCCTGCAAGGGGTACTACTCCTACTCCACTGGTTCGTGGCGTGTGGTGGCGTTGAACGCTCGATGCTCTGAATCATCAAACTCATGTGCTGATATGACCGCTCAGGCGGCATGGCTGGATCAGGATCTGACTGCCCATCCCACGAAATGCACGCTTGCGTATATGCACTTTCCGCTCTTCTCCGGTGGGTTTGGAGCCACTGCTCCGGTGAAGGTCTTGTGGGACGTTCTTCAACGGCACGGTGCCGATCTAATGATCAACGGGCATGCTCACAACTACCAACGGTTCGTGTCCCAGAGCCCCAGCGGGATAGCAACAGCAGCTGGCATCACCGAGATCATCGCGGGCACAGGTGGCGTCAGCCTGCAAACGTCGACTACCACCACGAACCAGGCCGCGCATATCAACCACACCTTCGGTGTGGTGCAGTTGACGCTCAATTCCGGCGGATGGACGTCGACGTTCGTTTCGACTGCCAGTGCCACGCTTGACCCCGCCAGTGGCAAATGCCATTGACCTCGAAAGCAGGATGGCACCGCAGAGCCTGAAGCGACAGGGCGCCACCGCATTGCGCGTGCCCCGCGGCTGTGGGGTCAGTAGCGGCAGGCGCCACTCCTCGAATGGTGCGGTCGTTGGCGCCTGGAGTCGAGTCGTTGCCGTGGAGGAATGCGGTTACCCCGTCACCAGCCGCGGGCACGCCACTCTGCGACGTGCGGACGCTCGGCGCCGAGGGTGGAGTCGCTGCCGTGGCCCGGGTAGAACCAGGTCTCGTCGGGCAGTTCGCCGAACACGCGAGCCTCGACATCGTCGACGAGTGACGTGAAGTCCTCGGGCGAGCCGGTCTTGCCCACACCACCCGGGAACAACGAGTCGCCGGTGAACAGGTGCGGCGTGCCCCGCGGGTCGCGGTAGAGCACCGCGACCGAACCCGGGGTGTGCCCGCGCAGCGCGATGATCTCCAGCGACACGTCGCCGACGGTGATCGTGTCGCCGTGGTTGAGCCGTTCGTCGACCGCGACCGGCAGTTCGTCGGCGTCCGGGTCGCCGGCGTACACGGCGGCGTCAGCAGCCTCGACGACCTCGGCCAGCGCCTGCCAGTGGTCGGGATGCCGGTGGGTGGTCAGCACCGCCGACACGGGCGGGCCGTCGAACTCGATCAGCTCGCGCAACCGCGATGCCTCGTTGGCTGCGTCGATCAGCAAGCCCTCACCGGTGCTGGGGCAGCGCAGCAGGTAGGCGTTGTTGTCCATCGGCCCGACGGCCAGCTTGGCGATTGTCAGCCCCGGCAGCCGCCGCACGTCCTTCGGTCCACCAACCTCGACCTTGCCCGTGTATTCGTCAGTCATGCCGCCGAACCTAGCGTCCCGCGCGACGCTAGTCGAAGATCGGCTCGAACTCCTCCGTCGGCGGCCCGGATGTCAGGTCGAGCGCCATGTCGGGCAGGAAGCGCAGCACCCCGTCAACGTAGGACGCCACCGCCGCCGCCCGTCCGATGTCATGACCCTGCGCCTCGGACAGGAACCAGCGGTGCTCATTGATCTCGTGGAACAGCTCCGCGTCCGGCATCTTGCCGCGCTCCTCGGCCGGCACGAGCTCGAGCGTGGCGTGGTACTTCTCGGCCAGCCAGCGCCGCGCCGCCGCCTCCTCGCTGATGGCCTCGCCGCAGCCCTCCTCCCACTTCGCCCGGAAGCGGGCCAGGTCGGCCAACAGTGCGCGGGCCTCGTTCTCCTGGACCCGCAGACCGGTGAGCCGGAACAGGGACCGCTGATGGTGACCCGGCTCGACGACCTGTGTCTCGAAGCGCAGCTTGCGGCCGTCCTGCTCGGTGCGGATCTCCATCTCGGCCACGTCGAAACCGAGGCTGTTGAGCCGCCGCACGCGTGTGTTGATTCGGTAGCTCTCGTCGCGCCCCACGACCTCATCGCGGTTGAGCTCGTCCCACAACTGTTCGTAGCGCGGGGCCAGCGCTATCGCCGTCGTGATCGGGTCTATCGACTCGGCGAGGTAGCCACCGGCTTCGAGGTCGAACATCTCGCCGGCGATGTTCTCGGTGGCGATGGCCAGGTCGTTTGCGCGCTGGCCGTTGGACAGGCTCGGATGAAGCTCGCCGGTCTCGGCATCGACGAGGTAGGCGGCCAGCGCGCCCGCGTCGCGGCGGAACAGGGTGTTCGACAGGGAGCAGTCGCCCCAATAGAAGCCGGCCAGGTGCAGGCGGACGAACAGCTCCGCGAGGGCGTCGAGCAGCCGATCGCTGAGCGCCGGCAGCCCACGGCCGGTGAACAGCGAGCGGTAGGGCAGCGAGAACGTCAGGTGCTTGGTGAGCAGCAGCCCGGGCAGTTCACTGCCGTCGTCGGCCGTGCGGTCGACGACCGTGCCGTAGGCGTCCACCACCGGCACGGAGCGATCGGCCAGCACCCGCAACAGGGAGTGTTCGCGCAGCACGAAGCGGTCGGTGGCTTCCTTGACCGCGAAGATCTCGCCGTCCGCCTCGACGAAGCGAACGATGTGGCGGGAGATGCCGCGCGGTACGTGCACGATCAGGGATTCGTCCCATTCGGCGAGCGGCAGGCCGTAGGGCAGGTCGAGGAGGTCGGTGTTGGTGCCGTGCGTGGTGAGGCGGTAAGTGCTCACACAAGCCAGCCTATGAGGTTGGTGTTTCCGGTTTGTTAGGCACGTCGAGGGCGAGCAGGGCGTTTTCGACGACCTCGGTGAGCGCCGGGTGGATCCAGTACTGCCCGTAGGCCATGTCGCGGACGCCCAGACCGAAACTCATGGCCTGGATCAGTGGCTGGATGAGCGTGGCCGCCTGCTCGCCCATCAGGTGCGCCCCGAGCAGGCGTCCTGTCGCGGGGTCGGCGATCAGCTTGCACAGGCTGGTGGTGTCCTCCATCGCCCAGCCGTACGCGGTGCCGCCGTAGCCCTGCACGGCGGTGACGAACCGCTGCCCGGTCGCGATGGCCTCCTCCTCGGTGAGCCCGACGGTGGCCAACTGCGGGTGGGTGAACACCGCGGACGGCACGAAGCGGTGGTCGGCCTCCATCGGGGCCTCCGGGTGCGCCAGGTTGTACGCCACGACGCGTGCCTCGTGATTGGCGACGTGCTTGAGCTGGTGCTCTGCGCAGACATCGCCCAGCGCCCAGATGTGCTCGGCGCTCGTGCGCTGGAAGGCGTCAACCGCGATGCGGCCGTCCGGACGGACCGCGACGCCCGCCACGGGCAGGTTCATCCTGTCGGAGTTGGGCACCCGGCCGGTGGCGACGAGCAGCAGATCCGCTTCGACTACGGAGGCGTCGAGCAGGTCGAGGCGGACGCCGTCGCCGCTGCGCGCGATCGAGCTCACCGCAGCATCCAGCCGAACATCCCAGCGGTCCTTCACCAGTTCGGTGAAACGCCCGGCGATCTCCAGATCGAGATGACGCAGCAATGGGTGGCTGCGCGCGATCACAGTGGTGTGGACGCCGAACGCGG
>JAOPWD010000242.1 GCA_025965875.1 Pseudonocardiales bacterium | reverse complement strand
CCCGACCGGGACCTGGCGGCGCCTGGTCACCGATCCGATGGGCCGCCTGGTTGATTACGGCCGCACCGCCTACCGCCCTCCCACCGACCTGGCCGATCACGTCATCGCCCGAGACCGCACCTGCCGCTTCCCGCACTGCCAACGCCAAGCGTGCCGCTGCGATCTCGATCACGAGAAACCCTGGGGGCGTAAGGGCGAAACCAACGAACCGAACCTCCTCTGTCTGTGCTGTCGACACCATCATCTGAAGCACGACGGCGGCTGCACACCGAGGCGACTCGACGACGGCTCGATCGAATGGACCAGCCCGACCGGCCACACGTACATCGAAGAACCAGCGACCTACCCGATCGATCACACCACCGATCCCCCGGCGGCCGGGTCCGCCGACGCCGTCAGCGATCCCGATCCGCCGCCTTTCTGATCTGGGGCAGACTCAAGGGTGTGAACAGGTCCGAACTCCGCGGGTGGATCGAGGATGCGCTGGCCCGGCACGATCGTGATTCGCGGGAACGGACCGAAACCGTGGAGAGCGTGACTGTGGAGGAGATCGTCGATGCGGTGTGGGGACGGCTGCCGCTGACCATCCGTCGACAGACGAGCCGGGCTCAGGTGCAGGCGAGCTTGACCATGCTTACGCTGCGGCACGGGATTGCCATGACGCGTGACGACATGGACAGCGACACCACACCGGGTATCGAGTCCTGATCAAGGACGCCGGGACCAGGCTTGGAACGGACGCGGCGAGCCGCACAGGAAGCTGGGATCGGCGGCAAATCTTTCGAGGCTCGTGAGCGCTGCGGCGACCTCATCGGCCGAGGCAATCCCGTCCCTGATGATCGCGTCGGCAGTGGCCTCGATCGTGGAGTGCGGCAACGAGATAGCCGGCGAAGCGGGCGTCGACCTCGTCCCCCGTGAGACCGAAATCGCGGAGCGAGTAGGCGTGCGACGGCCGGCGCTGACCCGAGCGGCTCTTGGCCTGCACGGTGGCCATGGCTGCGCGCGCCTCGTCGTCGAGCGACAGGCCGAACGCCTGGTAGATCGACTCGACGGTGCCGATCGGGTCGGCAACGAAGTCCTCGTAGTGCACATCGACGAACTGGGCCGGGTCGTGGCGGGACCGTTCAGCGAGGAACACATCGGCGCCCCGGGCCCAGAGTTCCAGCTGGTGGCGGCCGATGACCTCGCCACGGAACAGGTCGGACTGTCCCTCGGTGGCATGCGCACTGAGACTGCTGCTGGACGCGACGACGACGCGCGGATCCCGGTGGGTCTGCACCACGAGCGCGTCCGGGTACACGGCGAGCAGCGCGTCGAGCGCGAAGAGATGGCTCGGATTCTTCAACACCCACCGACGGCCGGGGTCGTTGAGCCCGATCAGCTGCAGGTTGCGCCGGTGCCGTTCATAGGCAGGCGCCCAGTCCTGCTGGGCCAACCAGGCGGAGTACGTGGGCAGGTGCGCGAGGCTCTCGTACGCGATGGAGAGCATCGACTGGCGCAGGAGTTGCCAGCACTCCTCGACCATGTCGGCCGACATGTAGTGCACGCCCATGAACTCCGGGTTCTCGACGTGGTGCTTGTCGAAGCCGGCCTGCAGGTGCTGGAAGACCGGGTCGGCCGACCAGGTCTCGCGCGGCGGCCTGGGTTGGGGCACCTGCGTCAGCCACATCTCCAGACCCTGGTGCGCCGGGTCCTCGCACAGCAGGCGGTGCAGCGCCGTGGTCCCGGTGCGCGGCAGTCCCGTGACGAAGATCGGCCGCTGGATCACGACGTCCGCGTGCGACGGGTTGGCGTGCCACGCCGCCTCACTGAGCAGACGTGCGACCAGCGCTCCGCGCAGGGTCGAGCGGGTCACCTTGTTGCCCCAGGGCGTCAGCTGAGCCTCGCCCGCGTACGAGTCGAGCAGCACGGCCAGCCCAGTGCGGTAGTCGTCGCCGCCGAAATCGTCGAGTCCGGTGATCGTGCTGGCCAGCTCATGCAGGTCTTCGATCGTGCCGACGCTGTCGCGGCCCGGCTTCGTCGGCGCGCCCATCAGTGGTGGAACTCGCCGCAGTTGACGTCCAGGCAATGCCCGGTGATCGCCCGCGACAGGTCCGAGGCCATGAACACCACGGCGTCGGCGATCGCGTCGGGCTCGGGCAGCCGGCGCAGGTCCATGTTGGCCGCGGTCTCGTCGTAGATGGTCTGCGCGCCGACGCCGCGCTTCTTGCCGAGGTGGGCGAAGTACCCCTTGAGCGTGTCGGCCCAGATGTAGCCGGGCGCGACCGAGTTGACCCGCACGCCCTGCGGACCGAGCTCGGTGGCCAGGCACTGGGCTAGGGCGAGCAGGCTGCTCTTGGCCATCTTGTACGAGCCGTAGGGCTGGCTGGAGTGCCGCAACACCGACGAGTTGATCATCACGACCGCACCGCCGGTCTCGGTCAGAGCCGCTGCGAACAGCCGGGTCAGGCGCAGCGCGCCAAGCACGTTCGTCTCGAAGCCGGCCCGCACCTTGTCGAAATCGACGGTGACCAGATCGCCGAGCGGCGGGATCGCGAACGCATTGTTCACCAGGGCGTCCACGCGACCGTACTCGGCGAGCGTGGCATCGAGCAGGTTGCGCGCGGACTCGTCGATGTTGATGTCGGTGCCGACCGTCAGCACGCGAGCGCCCAGGTCCTTGACTTCGGCCGCGACCTCGTCCAGCCGCGCCTCGGTGCGTGCCGCCAGGACCAGGTCGGCGCCCGCCCTCGCGGCCTGCAATGCGATAGAGCGACCCAGGCCGGGCCCGACGCCCGACACGACGACAACCTTGTCCTGCAGCATCGCGCTCACCCCAACATCCGCGCGGCGATGGCAGCCTGCCGCGCCGCGATCCGTGCGGTCCACTCGGCCTCGCTCACCCGCGCCTGGTGGAAGTGCGGCAGCCGGTCGGCGAGTTCGTCGATCTTGACGACCTCGACCTCGGGGCCATCCGCCGCGGTGAACTCGCGCGAGGTGCGCTGCCAGCGGATCTGCAGGTAGCCGCGCCGGTGCCCGGTGCACTCCAGCCAGTTCGCCACGCCCGGGTTGCGCTCGCTGACGACGAACCGGATCTTGCCGTCGGGATCGTGACGGGCCTGATCAGCGGTCAGCGAGGTCTGATGGTGCACAAAGTCCATCGACAGGTACCACATCGTGCCGAGCTGGAACCCCTGGTAAGGCGCGGATGAGACCGGCACGGTGACGATCAGGGCCTGGTCATCGGCCAGGTCGTAGTGCCCGGCCGACGAGTACTGCGTCGCGAGCCCGCCCGGCGTGAGCCGCGGCTCGGTCATCGTGTTCGCCGGCAGCGTCAAATAGAACCACTCGGGAAAGGCGAGAAACGTCTTCAGCTGCGCCAGCAGGGTCTTGCCCGCCGCGTCGTAACGCTTGGCCAGCAGGGCCGGGCTGGGCGGCGACGGCGCCTGCCCGACCCGGTCGACCCGCTGGATGCTGATCGTTCCCGGCCGCTCGCGACTCCAGTCGCTGTAGACCTCGCGCACCAGCAGCATCGCGGCTCGCGGGCCCAGCGCGAAGTAGTTCGCACCGGCATCGGGGGTGGCGCGGCCGAAGCGCAGCTCGAAGCTCCCGTCCGCCGCGATCTCGATATCGCGGTCGTCGAACGCGCTCAGGCTGTCGGGGAGATCGGCCGGCGAGTAGTCGCCATTGAGGACCTGGAAGCTCAGGTCGGCGGTGCTTCCTCGCCGCCCGGTGACGACGTACTCGGCGTCCTCACGAATCCGGGCGCTGAAGTACAGGGTGTCCGGATTGTCGAGGCCGACCTTCGTGTACGGCGTGGCCGACCGGATGAAGTAAGGAAAGTCACGGTCGTAGGACCAAGCCGACGAGATCGCGGCCCGGATGCTGCCAGCCAGGTAGTCATAGCCTTCCAGCAGATCCTGCTCGCTTTGCACGTGCGGAGCCTGTGCGACGAGCGTCTCAGCCTCGAGGATGGCGTCGGCAAGCGACTGGGTGAGCACGCCGTCTCCTCGCTACGGTAGAAATCTGTGGTAGTTCCGCACGATTCCTGTCACAAACTAGAACGTGTTCTAGGATCCCGTCAATATCACCGGGCGGTCCTGAAATAGCGCGGCGCGAGGTGGTGTTGGTGGCTGTGGCCGCGGCGTCGCCTCGACGCGACGAGCACTGTGGGCAAACGAGAGGGCACGTGATGACCGCAACCTACGAGCTGACGCACCTGGAGCTGCTCGAGGCCGAGGCCGTGCACATCTTTCGTGAGGTCGCGGCGACCGTGGAGCGGCCGGCCCTGCTGTTCTCCGGCGGCAAGGACTCAGTAGTCATGCTGCACGTCGCGGCCAAGGCGTTCTGGCCCTCCCCCGTCCCGTTTCCGGTCATGCACATCGATACCGGTGAGAATTTCGACGAGGTCATCGAGTTCCGCGACCAGACCGTCGAGAGGCTGGGTGTGCAGTTGATCGTCAGCAGCGTGCAGGACGACATCGACGCAGGCCGCTCGGTCGAAGAGACCGGTGCGCGCGCGAGTCGCAACCGGCTGCAGACCACGGCCTTACTGCGCGGTATCACCGCCAACAGGTTCGGCGCTGTCTTCGGCGGCGCGCGACGCGACGAGGAGAAGGCCCGGGCCAAGGAACGCGTGTTCAGCTTCCGCGACGAATGGGGCCAGTGGGATCCGCGCAATCAGCGCCCCGAGCTCTGGAGCCTGTACAACGCCCGTCATCGCAAGGGCGAGCACCTGCGGGTCTTCCCGCTGTCGAACTGGACCGAACTCGACATCTGGACCTACATCCGCGACGAGGAGATCCCGCTTCCGCCGCTGTACTACGCGCACCGCCGCGAGGTCGTCGAGCGTGACGGCATGCTGCTCGCCAACACCCGTTTCCTGACACTGCTCGACGGCGACACGCCGTACGAGACCACGGTGCGCTTCCGCACCGTCGGCGACGCCACCTGCACCGGATGCGTCGAATCCACGGCCGCCACCGCTGATGCGGTCGTCATCGAGACCGCCGCGGCGCGCATCACCGAGCGCGGCGCGACCCGCGCCGACGACCGGATCTCCGAGGCCGGCATGGAAGACCGTAAGAAGGAGGGCTACTTCTAATGGCCCAACTTCTGCGAATCGCCACCGCGGGCAGCGTCGACGACGGCAAGTCCACGCTCATCGGCCGACTGCTGTTCGACTCGAAAGCCATCTTCGAGGATCAGCTGTCCGCGGTCGAGCAGACCAGCCGCGACCGCGGCGACGACCAGCCCAACCTGGCCCTGCTGACCGACGGGCTGCGCGCAGAGCGCGAGCAGGGCATCACGTTCGACGTCGCGTACCGGTTCTTCGCCACGCCGAAGCGCATGTTCATCATCGCCGACACTCCCGGCCACATTCAGTACACCCTCAACATGGTCACCGGCGCATCGACGGCAGATCTCGCCCTCATCCTCATCGACGCCCGCAACGGTGTGCTCGAACAGTCCCGGCGGCACGCCTTCCTGGCCAGCCTGCTCGGCATTCCGCACCTTGTGGTCTGCGTCAACAAGATGGATCTGGTCGACTATTCATCCGAGCGCTTCGACGAGATCCGCG